>NZ_NHNG01000278.1:0-2558 GCF_002287155.1 Arsenophonus sp. ENCA | reverse complement strand
ATAGTAACAAACAAAGAGAATCCCACCCGTGAATACGTCAAATCTATCATGGATGCCCGTTGGTCTGTTGAAGTTTATCATCGAGAAGTTAAACAAAATTGTGGTATTGAACGCTGTCAGGCTCGCACGAGCCGAGCGCAAAGAAATCATATTTTTCTCGCTATTTCTGCGTGGTTTGAACAACATAAACGTCGTATATCTGAAAAAATAACCCTTTATCAACAAAATTGGGACGTAATCAAAAATGCTATTGCTGAGCACATCCGTGTTTTATTAGCGTACCCAAATTAGTTTTGTGCGAAACTCGTGACGTTGTTTCAGCGAAACGGTGCTTGGGCCGAACTGCTAAACACTTACCCACTGAGGCCTGTTGAAGTAGAAGTTGTCACCAAAATGCTAGCTTGTGGCACACCACTTATGGGAAGCCGCGAATTATGCTGTGAGAATACCCCACGAGTTTCGCACAGGCATATAAAATTCTAAAAATGGCTTAAAAGCAATGATTAATCTGCAAGTTACTAAAAAACATAAATTTTCTTAAATTACAATAAGTTGTATTTGATTTATAAGGTTTTGACTATTTATATATCATGCTGAATTAAACTTAAAAATAGAGCGTTTTTTTATTGGTGCGAAACTCGTGAATTCATAAAGTGCTCGTGGCTGACTGTAATAATCTTCATCTTCCCGATGATTCCAGTGATCGGCTGTTCCACATAATGTCAACGGTGGTTCTTTGAATTGAGGTTGTTCTTGAAATCGGCCCGCGCTATTTGGTTCGTAAGTAACCCCATTGCCACTATTACCATCCACTCTCATGGCACCATCACGGTGGTAGTTATGAAATGGACAGTTAGCCTGTGGTTTATTTACTGGGATCTGAAAATTATTGACGCCTAACCGATAACGATGTGCGTCGCCATAAGAGAATAACCGGCCTTGTAACATTTTATCCGGTGAAAAACTAATACCTGGCACAATATTCGCTGGGCTAAAGGCGGCTTGTTCCACATCAGCAAAATAGTTATCAGGATTGCGGTTTAATTCAAACTCACCAACATCTATTAATGGGTAATCTTTATGTCGCCATACTTTGGTAAAATCAAATGGGTTGTAAGGCAGTTTAGCGGCATCGGCTTCAGGCATCACTTGGATTTGCAATTTCCAACGTGGATAATTTTGGCTGTTAATGGCATTAAACAGATCACGTTGTGAACTTTCACGATCTTTAGCGATAATTTGTTCCGCTTCGTCACCTTTATGTCAAAAGTGTTATCCAACAGCAGGTAACATACCACTAACAATACCAATCTGAATTAAAATCACGGCAACACCACAAGTTAGCACTATTAGTAATGCGGGCGTTCCACCTTTAACCCGATAACGATTAGTTTTATTTGCTTCGATTTTTCTGACGCGCATCACCATCAAAGTTGGCAGAATGAGTGCTAAAATCGATAAAGCAACGGCTGCATAGGTTAAGGCTTGAACAAAACTACTGAAAAATAGCGCGCAAATCAGTGGTGGCAGGAAGGTTAATAATCCACTCTGCAAGCGACCAAATGGCGTATTTTTACGTTTAAACATATCGGCCAAATAGTCAAACAAACCCAGCGTAACACCTAAAAAAGAGGTCGCCAACGCCAGATCCATGAATAGGTTAACAGCAATATTTACTTGTGAAGTGGCGACGATATCATTAATTGCACTCAGTAATCCGTTTAAACCCGACTGGTTGGCTAATATACCGATAAAGGTGGTTTGTGGGATAGCTCCTAAGGTGGCTATCTGCCATAAAATATAAGCGAATAGTGGGATAGCACTACCAATAATAAAAATTTTACGTAATTTATTGATATTACCATCCATATAGCTTACCAGGCTTGGAATACTGCCGTGAAAGCCAAATGAAGTAAAAATGACTGGGATCGCTGATAAGACTAATCCTTTTTCTACTGGCATAGCGGTAAGATTAATATTTTCTACGTGGGGCATCATGACGACTAGCATGATGAGCAGAAAAACAATTTTTGCGATAAACAGAATGCGATTTATCAAATCGACTGAGTGAGTGCCAATACAGACAATCGTACCGCCAATAATGGTGAATAAAATAATTGCAGAATTGATGCTAATATTTATACCTGTCCAAGATGAAAGGCTATTAGCGATCAAAACTCCTGCGCCACCGATATAAGCGGTCGCTAATGCATACATCAGTAGTAGCATGCTTAAACTGGTTATCACTCTTCCAGGTAAACCAAGATAACGTTTGGCAATAGAGCCTAAACCTAAATGTGCGGGGTTGTATTGATATACTTCGACTAATAAGAGGCTGTCGCAAAAGCTCATGTTATCGATTAAAATTTGCTTTATTCGTTTTAAACGCAGATCTTTTATGACCGTATTTACTCGCAAACTGGAATCGCCTTCTCACACCAAACGTAAGTTTGTCAAAGCGCAAAATCTACCTATCTTGGAGGGTTCTGTTTCCCTTTGCGATTATCTCAAGCAAATTGGTGAACGTAGGGCATTTATTGTCACAGAGATTTTGGATG
>NZ_NHNG01000142.1:0-2730 GCF_002287155.1 Arsenophonus sp. ENCA | reverse complement strand
AGCACCCACGACAGTCAGCATTTCGAAAGGGTCATTGACAAGGCCAACACCAATCGCAATATCTACGCCGACCGAGGCTATCCCTCTGCGGAGCGGGAAGCTTGGCTGAAGGCAAACGGCTATAGGAGCCAGATTCAGCGTAAAGGCCATCGAAACAAACCGTTGTCCAAGACTCAGCAAGGGCGAAACCACAGGATTGCAAAGACTAGGGCACGGGTTGAACATGCATTTGCGGCGATGGAACAAATGGGTAGAAAACTGATCCGCACCATTGGACAGGTGCGCGCTAATTTTGCCATGACGATGATGGCAGCATGTTACAACCTAAAGCGGTTGGCGTACTTCCAGAGCGCGTGCATCGTGGCTTTCTGACGCCCAGAATGGGTCAAATGGCCCTAGCCAGGGCAATGTGCGATAGAATCAGTAGCGTGATAATCAAAAAAAATCTAATTATTTAGAATGAAAGCCAAGGGTTAATTGAAAATCTTGAGTTTTTCGAGGTGCCCAATAGTTATTCCTTTAACCATTGAAATAATAGGTATTAAGCTATCAGCCATAATAAAAATTAACGAAAACGATTCAGAATATATTATTAATGATGCTGGCAAAAAAGTTTCAATAGAAAAAATATCAAAAGGATTTGCAAAATTAAGGGATAAAACAAATTTAACATGGGAAGGTACACCTCCATCATTTCATGAAATAAGAAGTTTATCTGCAAGATTGTATACAGAGAAAAATGGCAGTGATTTTGCTCAAAAATTACTAGGCCATAAATCAGCGAAAATGACAGCAAAATATCAGGATGATAGAAGTAATGGATGGATTGAAGTATAATTCATAGTGAATGAACAGTGAATTATAGTGATAAAGTAAATATAATTTATTGATATATAATGAAAAAATATTGTAGCATCTTTGGAGATAGAAGATGGAGCACAATGAACAGCGAATGCTTTACCAGTGGTTAACTACCAGTTTGGTAAAAGGTAATTGTCGCATTCAGCTTGCTTATGTTGAAGGGGATGGTCAGTGGTGGTCATGGTTGTCCAATGATTCAGCAGGTATTTGGTGTGACAACTCTAATTGGCAGCAGGCACTGCAAACCTATAGTGGTAGTGCTGATCCAACGCTTGTTACTGAAGATTTGTTTCCTTGCATTAGCGCAGCCTGGTTTGCATTGCTTGGTGAAACAGTTAATGCAAAATTGAGCCAACAGCCGATTAATTACCGGTTGCCTAAGGGTATTTATCCCGTTATTACGGTAGACGAATGTCAGTTTGTGGTGGTTAATATTGGAGCAGAAAAGTGGCAGGCAGCTTTCGCCGATTGGACGCCATTTCAAGCTCCGCCTGTGCAAGTGACGGTTAAATTGTTAGCCGGTTTTATTGCTGATTGTGAAAATATTCGTCATAAGTATGGTTATTGGTTAGCTGGTAATGTGAATATCCGACAAGGAGAAGCATTATTATGGTGGCATGAGCCATTAGCTATCGTGACATTAACCGATGTTAATCAATTATGGATCAAAGAAATCCGACCGACGGTTACATTTAACCAAATACCCTATTTAGCTCAGATTGCCACCATAGATTTGCCATTAGCACAACTTTATACCCTTATTGCCGGCGAAAATTTGACTGGTAAGATGATGTTAGAGACACGAGTCCGTTTATTACGTAATGAACAACGTGTTGCTTGGGGTGAGTTATTAACTGCTCGAACTGGGATGGCATTTCACTGTCTTGAACTTGAAAAATAGTTTTACTGTTTTTTCTTGCCTCTTTTTCTAATGCAATAATATTAAAAATATTTAGCCTAGACAAAAGAGGTAGAAAAAACAGTGTGTGTCATCAAACTAGATATGATCATGTTTATGATGACATGCAATGCATTTGATTTTATCAGATAAATACAGCAGGATTAACGATACGATTACCGCGCCAATAAGGTATAAATAGCCAGTGGCTTTGTCATGCCAGTCGAATAAAAACATGCAGTAGAATGAAATCGATGATATTAACAGAACAGCGATTATCATCAATAAGTACGACACAATCAGCGATAGGCATTTTTTCATATAACCTCCTATTAGATTAGATGACAATATTATTTAAACATCTATCTTTCATTAATATGATCCTAACTATAGGGCACCTCGAAAAACTCAAGATTTTCAATTAACCCCTGGTTTTCATTCTAAATAATTAGATTTTTTTTGATTATCACGTTACTGATTCTATCGCACATTGCCCTGGCTAGGGCCATTTGACCCATTCTGGGCGTCAGAAAGCCACGATGCACGCGCTCTGGAAGTACGCCAACCGCTTTAGGTTGTAACATGCTGCCATCATCGTCATGGCAAAATTAGCGCGCACCTGTCCAATGGTGCGGATCAGTTTTCTACCCATCACGAGTTTCGCACCAATAAAAAAACGCTCTATTTTTAAGTTTAATTCAGCATGATATATAAATAGTCAAAACCTTATAAATCAAATACAACTTATTGTAATTTAAGAAAATTTATGTTTTTTAGTAACTTGCAGATTAATCATTGCTTTTAAGCCATTTTTAGAATTTTATATGCCTGTGCGAAACTCGTGGTATCGTGATTATGATGCCGAGTCAGGGCTATTTATCAATGCGGACAGTATCGGTTTTATGCTCGAAGCGATGCCGCTCATGGGTGCAAATGAGCAAATCGTCTTAACGTTAGAGAACTTAATCAGA
>NZ_NHNG01000435.1:0-3064 GCF_002287155.1 Arsenophonus sp. ENCA | reverse complement strand
GGCGAATCCTTCAAGGCATTACCCCACACCCCGGCGCAACACCATCTGGCGGAAGTCGAGCAGGCGATGTATGGCACCACCTGTCCCACCGAAACCGCTGCCGCGCAAAAAGCCAAGGCGCTGCCACTGGGTGGTCGCTTTAACCCTTATCTGGACAATGAACGCGATACCCCGCCGATGTACCTCCCCAAACAGGGTCAGGTCTCCACGGTTTGCGCMCCGCGTTTTGAAGAACGCGTAAACCCGGTCGTGGTGGTGMAACGCCTGCGAGCRCGTTTCCAGGCGGCGGGCAAGACCTGGCGCAGTGAATTTTACACCACGCTAAYCCAACGCTTCCCGGACGGTATTCCGGCTGACCAGGTCGACGCACTGGGTGATGAACTGATGGCCCWGTCCACCGAGGTGGTGGTCAGTCTGGCCAGTCACGGTTAACGGGAGGCCATCATGCTGAAACTGAAAACCCTGTTACAACAACACAATCTGACGCAGGCGGCACTGGCCCGTGYGCTTGACCTTTCCGAGGCGACACTGGCGCAGATAGTCAACCACCATCAGTGGCCGAAACAGGACACMGACGCGCTAAAACAGCGTATCCGGGCCTGGCTACATGACCAGGGTATCGCGGCGGACGACTGCTTTGACGGGGTCACGTCCGGCGGCAAGGAAAAGCGCCCACTATTTAGCAATGAGGAAGAGACCATGTTACTCAAAAAACAGGTATTACTGCCTGCCACCAAAAAGCATTTTGGGCTGTTTCGCGCCCCGTTTGATGACAACGCAGTACAAGGTCATGAAGATGTGTTTTTAACCCCTGAAAGCCGTTATGTGCGTGAGGCGTTGTACCAGACCGCCCGTTATGGCGGTTTTATCGCGGTTATCGGGGAATCCGGTTCGGGTAAAAGCACGCTGCGACGTGACCTGACTGACCGCATTTATCGGGAAAACGCCCCCGTGGTGGTGATTGAACCCTACGTGCTGGCGATGGAAGACAACGACCATCAGGGCAAAACCCTGAAAGCCGCCAGTCTCGCCGAAGCCATTGTCCATACGCTGGCCCCACTGGAAAAACTCAAACGCTCACCCGAAGCCCGCTTCCGTCAGTTACACCGACTATTAAAAGAGAGCAGTCGTGCAGGGTACAGCCATGTACTGGTGATTGAAGAAGCCCATTGTCTGCCCATCCCGACCTTAAAACACCTCAAACGCTTCTTTGAGCTGGAAGACGGCTTTAAAAAACTGCTGTCCATCGTCCTGCTGGGACAACCCGAACTGGGCGACAAGTTATCCGAGCGCCTGTTAGCGGTCAGGGAAGTGGTACAGCGCTGCGAGGTAATTGACCTGCCGCCGCTGGATGAACACCTGAACGACTTTCTTGATTTCAAGTTTAAACGCGTCGGTGGCGACACGAGCAAAGTCCTTGGTCCGGATGCGATACCGGCACTGCGTCAACGCCTAAGCTGGGTGCGCCCGAAAAAAGCCACGCCGGTCAGCCTGCTTTATCCCCTGGCTATCGGCAATCTGGTGACCGCCGCCATGAACCTGGCCGCGCAAAACGCCATCCCGGTTATCGACGCCAATATTATTCACAGTGTGCATTAAAGGAGATTTTTATGCTGAACCCCGCCGTGACCATTAAAAACCCGTCAGCGATGACCTACCAGGCCATCCAGCACCAGTTCAGGCAATGCCTGTCGGTGATGGACAAACTCAGCCAGGAAGGCTTTACCGTCAGCCAGTTTACCGTTGATGGCTATAGCCGTCCGACCATCACCCTGCTGCATGACCGACGGTGTGATGCCTTGCATCAAAAGGGCCATGCCGTGCGCTATGCCCTGGGTACCGACCGTCAGGGCCGCTGGGAAAAATACCAGTTCCTGCAAGATAACTGCCGAATCACCTGGGAGGTGCGTTAATCATGACAACACGACCTGTCTGTATTACCGCCCGGCAATGGGTTTATCTGGCAAAAACCGTCGATATGCCGGAACAGGACTATGAAACCTATTTATCGATTTGCGAAAACTGCCGTGATTTTGATGAACAAGACCAGCGTCTTGGTGAAATCGCGGCCCGATATCCCATGAATTTATTTGAGCATATTCAACACAGTGACGCCCTTGAAGACATTATTTTCGAGCGCGTTTAATTCCCGACGTTGTTAATTAAAAGGTAAAAAAGATGGCAAAGAAAATAACGCGGCTTAAAGCCGCGGCGGCTTCCTGCACCCCGCAAACCCGTGAGCAGGTGATAAACGATATTAAAAATCTGGGCGATATTCAGCGGGAAATGACCCGTCTGGAGACACAGATTAACGATGAAATTGCGCGCTTAACCCATCAACATGCGGCTGATATTGAAGCCATGAAAGCCCGCATCACCCTGTTGCAAAGAGGTATCCAGACCTGGTGCGAGGCCAACAGGGAGGAGCTTACCCAAAACGGCAAAACCAAAACCGCCAACCTGATAACCGGCGAGGTGTCATGGCGTAACCGTCCACCCTCCGTTTCGCTCAAAGGGATGGACGATATCCTGCAGGCGCTGGAAGAAAAGGGACAGACCGACTGCATTATTCATAAAGCACAGCTTGATAAAAATGCCCTGCTAAAAAATCAGGACACCATTCAGCGACTGAATATTCCCGGCATTACGTTTCGTAACCAGCTTGAGGATTTCATTATTACCCCCTTCGAGCAGGAGGTGACCTCATGAGCTATCAGGAAATAAAACATCTGCGCCGTCAGATTGAAAGGCACATAAATCGCGCCATGAATCACCTGCAGGCAGACCATTCTGCCGCCGCTTATTGTGAGTTCCAGAATGCCTTCGAGATATTGGCCGAACTGATAGCCAGATTGGACGAGGAAGACACATTAAATTAGTTGCTGAATAGAGACTTGCATTTTTTGTCACGCTATTGAGAATAAAAAGAGGTTTAACTTAGAGAATAAAGGTTTGAAATGATCAACAAAGAGCGGCTGTTACGAGATAATCGTTTATGTAAAGCAATCATTGGATTATCAGTCGAAGAATTGAAAAATTTAGCCGCTGAATTTTCAGCTTGTTA
>NZ_NHNG01000007.1:0-3152 GCF_002287155.1 Arsenophonus sp. ENCA | reverse complement strand
ATATGGGATATTTACAACGGGGCTTCGCGGAGAAAAATGGTTTTGGTCAGCAGTATGTGACCGGCATCGTCAAAAACAGTGCCAAAGGCCAGCCAGCATTACAGGCGCTCACCTGTAGCGTACAGGGTGATACCTTGTCAGAAAAAGGAATGCGCCGGATTGCTGCCCTGATTAACGGGATGGGCGGTTATGTCGATGAGAAAAACATCGCTACCGGCGCTTATGGCGGTTGGACAAGCCAGCCCAGGGATTTTGGCCTCGATTGCCGTCACGGGCATATTGCCATTGCGTTATCGTCGGAAATACTGGGTAGCGTATTACAGGAAAGCGACAGGCTGTATCGCTTTCAGGTGAAACATAAGCCTGAGTTAAACCGGATGCACACCCATATCGATATGGGCGGTAATAATCTGAATAATGCCGCAACCCTCAATAGCCAAAGACTTAACACAGATACCGTCTACGCCAAAGGGCGTATCGAGACGAATGAAGTGATTGGATTGACTAATAGCCATGTTGCGGGAACGCGCTGCACCACCACGGGCGATATTAGCCGTGATGAGAATGGCGGCTTATTATCCTGCCAGCAAGGGGTATGGTCAGGCGCTGAAAGTTACCCGGTTGGTAGCCCTATTCCATGGCCCTCCGCCATTATTCCGCCGGGTTATCTGGCCTGTGATGGTCATGCATTTAATAAAGCGCGTTATCCCAAACTGGCGCGGGCTTACCCCTCTGGTATCTTACCGGATTTACGCGGTGTTTTTTTGCGGGGTTGGGATGCAGGACGAGGAATAGATCGAGGTCGTCAACTGTTAGGGTATCAAGAAGAAAATAACGACTTTGTGTTAAACAGCGGCGGACGATTACACGGCCATCATAACGGGATGGATCACTGGTATCGGGATAGAACTCAGGAGGTCAGACCGAAAAATATTGCCTTTTATTACATCGTAAAAGCCGAATAATTTTCTCAATTCCATAGGTGTATTAACGTGAAAAATCATGCAAACGCAAACAGGACGGCGATCCATCGCGGTTTTGTCTCACTGGAGGTGTTAGGCGCACTGGTGATTGTAGCAATGGCAGGATTGTTTGGCGCAGAAAAATACAGTGACTATCTGGATGAGCAAGAGTGGGTTGTCGCCGCCCGTCATGCCAGCCAGTTTAATGAAGCGGCAAAACAGTACATTGCTGACCATCGTGATGAATTACTCAATCAACCCCTGCCCTACCGTATTACGCCGTCGTTACTGATTAAAAACGGTTATCTGCAACAGGGCTTCGCCGAGAAAAACGGCTTGGGTCAGCAATACGTCACCGGCGTCGTGAAAAACAACCAGAAAAGCCCGCCAGCGCTACAGGCGCTCACCTGTAGCGTACAGGGTGATACGTTGTCCGAGAAAGGAATGCGGCGGATTGCCGCCCAGATCACCGGCATGGGGGGGTTTGTGGATGAGAAAAATATCGCCATCGGCGCTTATAGCGGCTGGACAAGCCAGCCAAGGGATTTTGGCCTCGACTGTCGCCACGGGCATATTGCCATTGCGTTATCGTCGGAAATCCTCGGCAGTGTTCTACAGGAAAGCGACCGGCTGTATCGTTTTCAGGTAAAACATAGACCTGAGTTAAACCGGATACACACCGCTATCGATATGGGCGATCACAATCTTAATAACGCCAATACCGTTAATGCGAAAAAGGGGAATTATTCGGAGGAAATCAATGCAGGTGGCAATATCAAAAGTCAAGGCGGCTGGCTGATAACGCAGCACGGAAAAGGCTGGTTAAATGAAGCGCACGGCGGCGGATTCTACATGAACGATAACGACTGGATACGCTCAGTCAACAACAAGGGGATTTATACCGGCGGTCAACTGAAAGGCGGCACGGTAAGGGCCGATGGCCGCCTGTCTACCGACGAATTTTTGCACTTGGGTGAAAAAAACGCTGTACAACCCGGTTGGGGATGCAGCCCTAACGGGTTGGTAGGCCGAACCCCCGAAGGCGCTTTACTATCGTGCCAAAATGGACGCTGGACGTCAGGGGCCTCGCTGCAACAACGCGAATGCAAACAGATGGGTAACTGGGGTGGCCGCGATTTCAGAGAATATCGTTGCCCCGTCGGTTGGTATGCCACTGGTCTCAAATTTGTGGGTCATCAACACGAAGAGTCGGCCTACGTTATTACCTGCTGTCATTAACATAAAATTAATACAATAACATTGATAAATCGAAAGTCGTTATCTCTGATAAATAGCGTTATAATCTCCTGTTATTATTTTTTAACTAAGGAGAAACTTCTATGAAAAAAACACTTTTTTTATCCGTAACGCTTGCTGCTATCGTTTACCCTTCATGTGTTTTTGCCAATACCGCTTTGAGTAAAAATAAAGATGATAACGGAAATACAACACTATCAATTCACTTCAACAATAAAGAAGCTAAAGAAATCTATAAACATCTGGAATATGCTCAAGGGTTAGGGGGATATGTCGTATCTGATGGCGGAATGAGTAAAAGTTACTTGTCAAGCCCAGTAATTACCTGCACGAGTTTCGCACAGGCATATAAAATTCTAAAAATGGCTTAAAAGCAATGATTCATCTGCAAGTTACTAAAAAACATAAATTTTCTTAAATTACAATAAGTTGTATTTGATTTRTAAGGTTTTGACTATTTATATATCATGCTGAATTAAACTTAAAAATAGAGCGTTTTTTTATTGGTGCGAAACTCGTGACTGATTTAGATAAATGGTTAGAGGAATACAATAACCAGCGTACTCATCAAGGAAAAATGTGTTGCGGTCGAACACCCATAGCAACTTTACACGATGGAAAACAAATTTGGAGAGAAAAAGATTTAAATCAAATTTAGCCTGACAGATACTGTATAAATAACCGGTAACTGTCAGATCAAGTCTGAGCTACTACAATTTATCCCAACCCCACTAGATAAACTGCTTTTTATTTTATTGTATTTAAAATGTTATCCGACCTATGATTTGCAAGGACTTCTTTTTGGTTTAGATAGAACCCGGGTATGTCGCTGGGTAAAAATATTATTGCCGGTTTTAGAGATGACCTTGGGGCGAGAATGTGTTTTGCCCGCTCGTCAAATTCGCTCTGCTGAGGAATTTTTTCGCGCCTTTC
>NZ_NHNG01000500.1:0-3284 GCF_002287155.1 Arsenophonus sp. ENCA | reverse complement strand
GGCATTTTGACGACAATACTGAGTTGGATTTAATCCGGAATATTCTTGAGCTTCAATGATAGCTCGCCATTTCTCGTCTGTACGGTAAATTCCCATCTAATATTTCTCCTTAATTGTTAGCGTCGAACATCATGACAAATTAGGAGAAGTGAAAAAATGTGGGGATTTAACGACGCTTACGTACAAACCAGGTTTCGGTTGCCACCGTCAGCGCGTATTGCCATAACCCCTGTGATTGACCCAGAAAGACCTCATTAATCAGCCACAGTGGGCGGCGACAGTCGGGGGGCATAAAGCCGCCCACGGCCTGACGCAGGGTATCGAGCAGGGCAATCGCCCCGTCGTTACCGTTAAGCTGGCGCATCACCAGGGTCAGCGTGAAATGCAGCACTCGGGGCTGAAACACCATGCCCACATCCTGAATGTCGCCAAAACGTGAGCGGGCAAAACTGAGCAGGACCGCACCGAGCGGATGATGGAGATGAAACTGTTCTGGCTGCTCAGGAAAGAAGGCAACCTCCAGCTGGGGCAAGCGTTTTGTCAGCAGGACCAGGAGGGCGCGCATGATATCGAGCGTCATTCAAAATCCTCCAGTAAGCCACCCGGGCCACTAAAGCGCGCGGGACGGGCGCGGACATGAAAAGCCCCCGGCTCCGGGAGCACCTGACCACTGGCGGCGATACCTAACGTCAATTTGCCGTCACGCAAGGCTTCCAGCATTTTCAGGCTGCCGCGATACACCTCTTTTATCGCCTCGGGCAGTTGGCCTTCGGGACGACGCAGGTACAATCGATGCGTCACCAGATTGACCGCCATATCGCGCAGTACCGTGGGAACGCTCTCCAGCGGCAAGACGTAACGTCCGCGCAGATGGGCATCAATCAGCTCATCGGCATAGCGGATAGCGTCGTTAAGCACCTTGTCGTTGATTGCATTGGGCAACCGACCCCCGGTCAAACCCTCGCCAGCGAAATCCTGCGTCAGCTGAACCAGCGTATGCCGTGAGAGCAATTGCCCGATATCCTCCAACGTGCAGTATGCCATCAGATACCTCTGACCATGCGGATAATCTCGCCCGCGGCAGTGGCCGCATCCAAGGCCACGCCCACCGTTGAAGCGGGCAGCCCGCCGCCGGTTAATGCGCTTTCTGATACCACCCGGCCTTCACTGTCGGCCTTGAGTAGCTCGCCGGCGCTAATCGCGGCACCGGCTTCTACCGCCATGATGCCCAGCACATTAATCGGCACGCTGTCCCCTTTTTTACCGGAGACCTCGGCGACACCGAGTTCCGTCCCGGTGCCCTTAAAGGGTTTTGCCGTGATGCCCACCAGACGATGGACGGTTAACTCCTCCACGGCCACCACGGTCGTTGTTAATACCACCTGTTGCGTGACCATCTTTTACGCTCCTTTAATGCCACTAATCAGATACCCGGCCTCACTCCCTACCACCGCGACCTTGTAAATATCGGTGTAGCGGATATTGACCACCTTGCCGCCAATACTGTCAAAGCGGTCGGCCAGCGGCATGCCCTGCCGGCGGAAGGTATAGCCAAAGGAAGGCATATGCTCATCGGCGCTATCACTGCCGGCTGACGGCGCATTGACGACATGCAGCATCAGGTTGTCTTTCCACAGGTCGGTGGTGGTTTTACCGTCTTTCGCCAGCTGAACGGGTGCGCCAATCAGCACCTCATCCACCTGGAATAAATCTTTTAAAATTTCTGTGGTGATACGCTTGCGTTCATTGCCGCCCAGCGCCTTCTGTAGCACCTCATGGAAGCGCAACAGCGCCATCACGCTGGCCCCCATGGTAATGACGTTGGGGCGCAGGCCGATATTGGCCCGCACCACTTCCATCCCGGCTTCAATATCTTTCAGTGGATCGCCATTTTTCTTGTTCCAGGCGGCCTCGCCGGTCAAGGCTTTAGTGGCGTTGCTGGCATAGACCGAAGCCGATTGCGCCAGCTCGGCGACATACTGCTCACGACGCAACAAAATACCGTCGGTAGCCCGTTTAATCGCCTTGATTTCTTCATTGAACATCGATTCCGCCTGTTCGCGGTGATCGACCGGTACCGCCAGATCATGCTCATCGAGCACGATATCGGTAAACGCCTGTTTCTCTCTTAACAGGATATTGCTGTCCGCCCCCACTGCGCGTTTGGTTTCATACAGCGCCAGGCGGCCTTTACCAAAGGTCGGCACCTTGACGCCTTCTTTTTCTACCCTGACGAGCGGAAACAGCTTTTCCCCAATCAGGCTGGCATTCCGGTATTCAGCGGCAATGTGGGTCAGCACCGGGTCGTTGGCCCGTTTGCTTTTTAAATAATCAGACATGGGATTCTCCTGACAGGCAGCGCTTCACCGCCGCTTCGTAAGGGATGGACTCACGCGCCTTAAGCGCCATGGCCTGTTGATGCAGCGTATCCGGATCGGCTGCGCGCTCACTAAAGGTCAAACTGTTTTGCGGCGTATTGCCTCTTCCCTGCACCGCCCGCTGACTAAAATCGACTAGCGGGGTAGCGCTGGTCAACAGCGACTTGACGGCATCAACGAGGGGTTGTGTTTTGCTGCCCTCACTGAAGGTCAACGCCTTCTCCTTGCCCGACAGCGCATCCAGTAACGCCACCACCACCGCTTGTCCAGCAGGGGCCAGGCGCGCTTCATTAATCAGATTTTCGGCAAACACCACATTAACCTCATGCGCCAGGTTGGCGGCCTGAGCGGCCTTTTCAGCCTGATGGGCGCTTAGCTGTTGCTTTAAGGCGGCGTTCTCGGCTTGCAGCCGTTGGTTTTCGACTTCATGTTTTTCCACGGTAAGGCTCTCCGTTATAGGGGGCGGCGTCATAAGCCCCGGCTCAGAAAAGGGTTGGGTCGGGGTGCTTAAGACGGTCGTGTCAGGCGGGTTGCCCAGGGCGTGGCTGAGGAACGCCCGTAAACGGGTAAACAGCGGATCGTGATCGCACTGCATGTCTTCACTCAACACGACGACCCCTTCTTCACCTTCACTAAAGGTCACCGGCTTAAGGCCCTTGACCGCCGGCGGCTGGGCACCCAGGAAACCGACGTGTTGCAAATAGTAAATACCGGGTACCGGATTATGGGTAAGCGTCGTTAAATCCCCACATTTTTTCACTTCTCCTAATTTGTCATGATTCGACGCTAACAATTAAGGAGAAATATTAGATGGGAATTTACCGTACAGACGAGAAATGGCGAGCTATCATTGAAGCTCAAGAATATTCCGGATTAAATCCAACTCAGTATTGTCGTCAAAATGCC
>NZ_NHNG01000262.1:0-3297 GCF_002287155.1 Arsenophonus sp. ENCA | reverse complement strand
CACTGCTTACTTGCAAGAATATTTTATAGATATCTTTAATGCATGGATAACCGGACAAAATATGAACATCCTGATTTTTTCTTGTTTTTAAATTTATACTTCTTTTTTAGAGACTGCGAAACTCGTGCTTTAAATAAATATAATGCAGCAAAAGGTGTTGGTTTACAGATTATATATGAAGATAATCCCATCCAATTCAACCACTGGTTTACATTAAAAAAAGTGTCTGACAGCAAAAGTATTCCGTTGCCTTTTTATGCGCAGTATATACAAGTAGCAGAACGAGTAACACCAGGTCAAGCGAACGCCCTAGTCACTTATCACATTAAATATCATTAAAAAGGGGTGGTAACACCACTTTTTTACCCTACTCTGGCAGTAATGAAATTTGCGCCATTGCCTGTAGAATACGTTTATCTGAAATAGGATAAGGGGTGCCCAGTTGTTGAGCAAATAGGCTTACCCGTAATTCTTCCATCATCCAGTATATTGCTTGTACTTCAGGCAACTCTCTTTGTGCTAGACAACTTAGCTAGCCAACCCTGCCATTGCTGTTTAATATGCTCAATATGCAGCATATGCGCGCGATCACGGTTTGGATCAGCGACTAACTTTTCCAAACGACGCTCTATCGCATTAAGATAACGAATAATATCAGGCAGTTTTTGCCAGCCATGAGATGTAACAAAACCTTTAAATATTAATCCACTAAGTTGGGTTTTAATATCAGAAAATGGCAGTGCCAAGTGAATGTCGACCCGGCCTTTTAAACGCTTATTAATTGCAAATGGACGAGTTAAAATCATTTCAACCTGTTTAGCTATCTCAACCACCACCTCATTAAGCTCAGCACGAACATAAATTTCCAATCGCTGATAATCTTCTGCTGTCCATATCAGACCACCAAATTGAGCTATTAATTTATCCACTCCACAGCTAATACAATCGTCAATTAGCTCAAGAACTTTGCCAAAAGGATTGAAATAAAGCCCGAGTTTGGATTTATTTGGCAATTTTTCATGCAGGTATTTTATCGGTGAAGGAATATTCAGCAGCAATAGTCGCCTTAATCCTTTATTCATCGCCTGTTGCTGCTCTAGTTGAGTTTCAAACATGCGAATTGCAACGCTATTTTTTTCATCCACCAGAGCCGGATAAGCTTTAACCAGATAACTACCACGCTTTTGTTCATAAAGCTGAGGCAAAGTACCAAAATTCCATATGTGTAACCCACTTTGCTCAATACTTTCATTAACAACCGCAGCTAATGTTTGTTGAACTTGCTGTTTTAATTGTATTTTCAACGATGTTAAATCACGGCTTGCGGCAATAGTCTGATTATTTTCATCGACAATATGAAATGTCATTTTTAAATGATCAGGTAATTGCTCCCATTGCCAGGTGTCGGCGTCAATAGTAACACCTGTCATACGACGCAATTCACGGGTTAGACAATCTAACAATTTTCCTTGCGGCACAGGTATTCTCTCTAAAAATGCTTTAGCATAATTTGGGCCGGCACAAAGTTACGCCGTAACACTTTAGGTAAGGATTTAATCAGCGCGATAACTAACTCTTCGCGTAATCCCGGTATTTGCCAATCAAAACCTTCATCTTTCACTTGATTGAGTACCGATAGTGGAATATGAACCGTGACGCCATCAGCCGCACTACCAGGCTCAAACTGATATGTTAACTGCAATTTAAGCGCATCTTGTTGCCAATAATTGGGGTATTCTACCAGGCTAATGTTATTAGCTGTTGCCCGCATTAACATATTTTTGTTAAATGTCAGTAGCTCGGGCTGTGTTTTACTCACCACTTTCCACCAGCGATCAAAATGACGGGAAGAGACAACCTGACTACTAATTCGCTGTAGATAAAAATCAAACAGCGTGTCATCGTCAACCACAATATCGCGGCGACGGGATTTATGCTCTAACTCTTCTACTTCAGCTAATAATCTTAAGTTTTGTTGGTAAAAGGTGTGGCTGGTTCGCCAGTCACCCTCAACCAATGCATGGCGAATAAAAAGCTCACGACACAATTGCGGATCAATTTTACTGTAATTAACCTGACGGCCAGTTACGATAGGTAAACCCAATAGCGTTACACTTTCCGACGCCATAACCGCACCTTGCTTTTTTGACCAGTGCGGCTCGCTGTAATGATATTTTACTAAATCACGAGTTTCGCACCAATAAAAAAACGCTCTATTTTTAAGTTTAATTCAGCATGATATATAAATAGTCAAAACCTTATAAATCAAATACAACTTATTGTAATTTAAGAAAATTTATGTTTTTTAGTAACTTGCAGATTAATCATTGCTTTTAAGCCATTTTTAGAATTTTATATGCCTGTGCGAAACTCGTGCTCAGGAGGAATATGGCGAATTATATCGACTTTATCGAGTAAGCGTTTATCGTGACGGCGCCCATTTTTGCTCATGGGGATAAATCCAATTTGCCTTGTTTCGTCAGTCATAATAAGCCCTTTTCGAGTGGTCTGTCTTTTCTTTCCCGAATACATTTTTTTTCGCCGACGCAGATTCTTAGGCTTTTGGACAGGTCGCTCTGTCCCATCAATAAAGACGTCTTTAACTCCAGGAAAGGCGCGAAAAAATTCCTCAGCAGAGCGAATTTGACGAGCGGGCAAAACACATTCTCGCCCCAAGGTCATCTCTAAAACCGGCAATAATATTTTTACCCAGCGACATACCCGGGTTCTATCTAAACCAAAAAGAAGTCCTTGCAAATCATAGGTCGGATAACATTTTAAATACAATAAAGGGCACCTCGAAAAACTCAAGATTTTCAATTAACCCTTGGCTTTCATTCTAAATAATTAGATTTTTTTTGATTATCACGCTACTGATTCTATCGCACATTGCCCTGGCTAGGGCCATTTGACCCATTCTGGGCGTCAGAAAGCCACGATGCACGCGCTCTGGAAGTACGCCAACCGCTTTAGGTTGTAACATGCTGCCATCATCGTCATGGCAAAATTAGCGCGCACCTGTCCAATGGTGCGGATCAGTTTTCTACCCATTTGTTCCATCGCCGCAAATGCATGTTCAACCCGTGCCCTAGTCTTTGCAATCCTGTGGTTTCGCCCTTGCTGAGTCTTGGACAACGGTTTGTTTCGATGGCCTTTACGCTGAATCTGGCTCCTATAGCCGTTTGCCTTCAGCCAAGCTTCCCGCTCCGCAGAGGGATAGCCTCGGTCGGCGTAGATATTGCGATTGGTGTTGGCCTTGTCAATGACCCTTTCGAAATGCTGACTGTCGTGGGTGCT
>NZ_NHNG01000383.1:0-3309 GCF_002287155.1 Arsenophonus sp. ENCA | reverse complement strand
ACTGCTTACTTGCAAGAATATTTTATAGATATCTTTAATGCATGGATAACCGGACAAAATATGAACATCCTGATTTTTTCTTGTTTTTAAATTTATACTTCTTTTTTAGAGACTGCGAAACTCGTGTGATCAAGATATAAGTGCAGAGTTGTTCGTGATAAGTCCCAGTGGATTCAAGAGTAATCCTTACATCTTCGAGTAAACATTTTTGGTTTTTCAGCCACTCAATCAATGTCTTAGCTGAATGGTGATCATTTTTAATGACTTTAGTTTTTTGTTTTCCTTCAATACCTTTAGCTAACAGGCAAATATCTAGCTTTTTTTTACTGACATCTATTCCGATTTGATACATGAGAATACTCCTTTCACATAATAAACCATCATGCCTATTCCTCTTGTACATACAGAGTCAATGCTCTCGGTAACCGTCCAATCTAAATGCTGGCATGAAAGGAGAAACAGAGGGCTTTTACTAAAACACAAGGTTTTCCCATCAGGGGTATTACAAGCTCACTCTGTCCCATGTGATAGTAGCTAATTATCACAAAAACAAGATACAAGGGGCATTGTTAAATATTTTTTTATAATTGATGATTACTCTTTAACTATTACTCTGTTATTAATTAAAGTGACAATATTATTTTTGCTAATTTTACAGCGTTTACGGGTTTCAATTTCACCATCAACTTTTACATCACCTTGGGCGATAAGTGCTTTGGCTGCGGCGCCACTATCCACCCAACCTTGCAATTTCAATAAATCACATAATTTAATATAAGGCTGCCCATTTAGATGAAAGATTTCCATTTTATCACCTATTGGTTAGTATTTTGAATATCATGATATTCTTCACAAGCTTGTAAGGTATTTTGCATAAGTGTTGCCACTGTCATTGGGCCAACACCACCAGGCACAGGAGTGATCCAGCTAGCGCGTTGTTGTGCTTCTTGATAGCAGACATCGCCGGTAACGGTGCCATTTTTAAGCCGATTAATTCCCACATCCATAATAATGGCACCTGGTTTTATCCATTCACTGGGAATAAAACTTGGTTTACCGATAGCGACAACTAGCAAATCAGCCTGCTCTATATGTTGACGTAAATTAGTAGTAAATCGGTGGGTGACAGTAGTTGTACAACCAGCAAGTAGCAATTCCAGACTCATCGGGCGACCTACGATATTTGAAGCACCAACGATAACCGCATTTAAACCAAGTAGATTAATTTGGTAGCGCTCAAGTAAGGTAATAATGCCGCGAGGTGTACAAGGGCGTAGTCTTGGGGCTCGTTGGCAAAGACGGCCTATGTTATAAGGATGAAAACCGTCAACATCTTTGTCTGGATGTATATGTTCTAGTATCTTGATATAGTCAATAGTTTTGGGCAGTGGTAATTGAACCAGGATGCCATCAATTGCCTTGTCATTATTAAGTTGATCGATTAATTGTAAAAGTTCAGACTCAGTGGTTTTTTCCGCTAAATCATATGAGCGAGAAATAAAACCAACCGCTTCACAAGTGCGACGTTTACTGTTTACGTAGATTTGTGAAGCCGGATCATTACCGACTAAAATGACTGCAAGTCCGGGAGCTCGCTTGCCTAGTGACAGTCTCAATTTAACTTTTTCGGCAATTTCCTGTTTGATTGTTTCGGAAATCATTTTTCCGTCAATAATTTTTGCTGACATTTATTTCATTAATCCATAAAAACATTGTGATACTGCTATTTTGTCAGAAGAAAGGGATGCTGTCAGTTTTATTAGTAGCCAGAAAATGAGCAGATAGATAATTTGTCATTGAAAAGACATTGACTCAGTGCTCAGCAACCGTATAATCCAACGACATATTTTATTATTGAATAAGCGTTTTTCTAAGCGCCCTTAGCTCAGCTGGATAGAGCAACGGCCTTCTAAGCCGTAGGTCGTAGGTTCGAATCCTACAGGGCGCACCAATAAAATCAATAAGTTAGATGGGTTTCCTTCTCAAAAACCAAAATAACAGGTGCTTTAACGGGTGTTGTTAACTCTTTGAGCTTCGACCCATTCTTCATAATCTCTTTCAGTCCAGCCTAGGAATGTACCGCTTCTACTTTTTTGTGGAGCAGGAAAATCTTTCTTTTTCGCCCACATCCGCCACAAGGTAGGATGGCTTTTGCCGGTCAACTGGCACATTTCTTTAATTCCGATATAACGGGTTGCCATTTTTATAAACCTCTCTTTAATATTAAGCTGCTTCACTATTCGTCATAACGGTGAGCAATCAGGAAGTTGTGAATCGTAGGAATGGGCTTTGTGGTGACGTAATGAAGGAGGGTCAGTATGTCGCTGCCAATATATTTAAATTGGCATTCTCACAGCCCTAATTTTTTAGCGGTAGTTTCGGCCACTTAATATCCTGTGCATGATGTCGTTGGCGATATTTGATGTCACTACCGATCCAAAACTGACCCACTGTGCCAATTTAAGCGCTACCACCTGCGGAAAAACCTCAAAGAAAAATGCCCATAGGAAACAATAAAAACCCAACAAAACAGATGCCCGTCAGCAGATGCATATTTAGCCTCTCGCCGTCACCATTTCGATATGTCAAAAAGCGGCTCAGCAGGGCGCTGGCGCGGTTTCCGGGGGCATGCTAGTACGGAAGTTCGCTTCGCTCACGTATCGGCGCGCTGAAGCTCCTGAGGGCATTTTAAGTACTTTTCGCGCCTCCGATGCCTACGGCATAGACCACCCAAAACAGAAGCAGGTGGGTCAGTTTTACTTCGGCATGGTGGGTCAGATTTCAATTGGCACTGACAATTTGAAGCCAAAACGTGCGATAAATGCCGGGCTACTTTTGTTTCCATTAGTGCAACGGAATTACACTTTCATTTTTCATCAGAGCTTATTTGAGCGTTTCGATTAACTGGAAAATATTTGTACATGCTAGCCAATGAAACGCCATACAGTAATGCAAGCTGTTTTCTACTATTGCCGGACTCAAGTAATTTTTTTGCCTGCTCTTGCTGTGCAGAAGATAATGAGTAAGGTCTACCGCCAATACGCCCCCTACTTCTTGCTGCTGCTAAACCTGCCTTAGTACGCTCAACAATCAGTTCTCGCTCCATCTGTGCCAACGCACTCATCACATGAAAGAAAAAACGGCCAGCGGACGTAGAGGTATCAATAGCATCCGTCAAACTATAAACTAGTTGCTGAATAGAGACTTGCATTTTTTGTCACGCTATTGAGAATAAAAAGAGGTTTAACTTAGAGAATAAAGGTTTGAAATGATCAACAAAGAGCGGCTGTTACGAGATAATCGTTTATG
>NZ_NHNG01000052.1:0-3453 GCF_002287155.1 Arsenophonus sp. ENCA | reverse complement strand
CGATTATCTCGTAACAGCCGCTCTTTGTTGATCATTTCAAACCTTTATTCTCTAAGTTAAACCTCTTTTTATTCTCAATAGCGTGACAAAAAATGCAAGTCTCTATTCAGCAACTAGTTTATTGATAGCCGTTTAAACGAAGCAGGCGCCATTCTAAGCGTTTTTTCTGTTGAATTTGCATCTTCGTATACCTCAAACAGCGAAAATAGCTCAGAGGCGCAAGGAAGCCGTCTAGCGAGACGATGAATCACGGTTTTGAGTGCCATTCTGTCAAACCACTTCACCCACGGGCTAGAATCGTATTTTGCGCTTTGTACCGTATCCCGTATTTTTTCCACGCCAGCACGACTCATCACTTCGACAACCAATTCACCGCTATTAAG
The DNA here is from genome assembly GCF_002287155.1 of Arsenophonus sp. ENCA. Taxonomy (NCBI): domain Bacteria; kingdom Pseudomonadati; phylum Pseudomonadota; class Gammaproteobacteria; order Enterobacterales; family Morganellaceae; genus Arsenophonus; species Arsenophonus sp. ENCA. The sequence continues at coordinate 3,070 of NZ_NHNG01000052.1, read as the reverse complement.
TTTTGCGAAGGCATACACTTTCACTATATCATCACCATCAACGAACGCTGGACGGTGTGTTAAGTGTTCGCCGTTCTCATCAATCACATACTCAAACTCGTCTTGCGAATAAACCACTTTTGCAATGATATTTGCCACCTGACCGGATTGGCGGGCGCGTTTGATAACGCCGTCCACCATCGGCATGTAGACGGCTTTTTTCACAAACTGCTTGTTGACTTTGGTACTACGAACAACCAGCGCTGCTTCTCGTCCGTCAGGCATCAGTCCATCTTTTGCACAGCGAGTTAAGGCCAGTACGAGTGATTGTTTATCGGCATTTTGCAAATCGACATTTTCAATTAATGCAGTCGCAGCGGTTCGGGTGAACTGCTCAGGCGTAACCTGAGCAGGCAACAGGGCTGCAATTCCTTGCTGCATGATGACCGATTGCAGATTGTCATAGACGTTGTTCATCGTTTCCAGTTCAGTATTCATGCAACACCTCCTTCTACCGCAACCGCTTCTCTGCGTTTTCTATCCGCCTGTTTTGCCCAGAAAGGACGGGATATCATCGCAACCGCCTGTGTTTCGGTTCCTTTTTCAAGCGCATCAATCACGCCGTTAACCTGAATTACACCCTCTTCGCTATCTTCTTCGTCCAACATACCTAGCTGCACGGGATAGCGCCCACACTCCGGTCTTTTGCCAATTGCACAGAACAGAAAATCAATATCAAGATTAAATACCTTCTGGGCGATAATTCGGTAGAACGCTGCTTGCAGGTGGTAGCCAAACTTGTCAACGGATTTGCCAAAGTCATGAACGTCATCAGTCGTTTTAACATCGAGGATGAACGGCACGCCGGAGTAGAGCCCTAACCAATCAGGACGTATTTTTAGCAGCGTCCCTTTTTCCGTACGGTAGAAAATTGATAATTCCGGTTCACCGTTTTCAAGCAGTTCGGCAACCAGTGGGTAAGCCAGCGCAGAATCACGCATTAACTCAATCTGCTCAAAGTCGTCTTTTTTGAGCACGATTTGATTGTGGGCTTCTGCCTGATTTTCAAACTCCGCCAAAGCCTGTTTGCCGTCTTTGGTTCTCAAATCTACTTCTGGCGCACAAAGGTATTGCTTTTCAAAGCACTCAGGCTCTAGAATAGCCGAGTGAAGAGCTGTACCAATCAAGAGCGCCCCTTGTTTCGTTTCCTTACTTGGGGCGTTTTTGTACCAGTCCAGCGCACTCAATCCTCTTCTCTGAACCAATCGTATTTGTGTACTCGAATACCCGTTTGCCGCATGGTAGGTGCTATTTTCAAGACAACGAACAATCAAACTCTCTGTCGGTTTCAATGCATCAACACAGCCGTTCAACATCTCAAGCGTGATACCTTCACCGCTCATGATTTTTCCGTTAACAGGTGGAAAAGCGGAGAAAATAGAGTTGTCGTCGATGTTTTTGATGACCCAGTGTGTTAATTTATTTTCTTCTGTACAATTATTGACCAACCCCTCAAGCTCGACATTCGCCTCGCTTTTTTCCACTTCTCCCACGTTTTCCACAGACATAACGACAGATTCAGTGGATAACTCTGTTGATTGCGTTAATAACTGATTATCTTTTCCACACTCAAAAAGATGAATCGCTATTTCCTTGATTTCACCGATTGAAATTGCTTTGTCACTCGCTGAAATTTTTGAGGTTACCTTGTCACGTAGTTCTGTATATTGCTCAAAAAGCTCTGGCTCATCTTCTGGATTAGCTAACAAATCATCTGCATCTCGTATTTCGCCTTCGTCGTATTCTTCCTGAATCCCAAAAATCGTTAGCAAAGCGCAAAACTGGTCTATTTCCTGTTCTTCGGTAATATCCGTCTGTTTTTCGGTATTAGCTAGGTACTCATCAACTGTGATTTCTTCCAATCGCGGCGATTTATAAAAACAGCAATTCGCGCCGTCGGTTTCAAAGATATGTTGAGAAGCCAATTTCTTGGCAGCAATTTTTGTCTCAGAGGGAAGATAGATGAAATTTGTTGTCTTACCCTTCTCGTGGTCAACCGTTGTGATAATCGTTGCTTTGAAGTATTTCATTATTTCGCCCCCTCAATGCGGTTATTCGCCTGCTGTTCCAATCTCCGTAAAATGCTGCCTCTGGCTTTGGGTAATGCCTGTTCTCGCTGGTTATCCAAACAGTGACAACAAGCACCCGAACACGCTTTCATCATCGAGGGATGGTAAAAAAGCGCCTTGAATTGTTTACGGTTTATTTTTTCAACAAACTCAATACAGGCTTCTTCAGGAAAAACAGCGGGACGGTTATCCAACCTTGCACACCAGAAAAAACTCACGAGAGCTAATGAGAGTTTGCCACAGTGACAACAGGTAAAACGCACATCAGGGCGACCCTGATAGGTTCGCCGAAATCCGTTGATGATGTAGGTGTATTTCATACTGCACCTCCAACAGAGTTAACACATGAACGAGGAAGCATATTCACCGGAATATAGAGGTCAAAGCCTTGAGATTTGCCAAATGCCCTTAACTCGCAAGCAGAATGGACGTTGACTTTTCCGTAGATAGCCTTCAAGTGCGATTCAACCGTTGAGGGAAAAATATTTAACCGTCTACCAATTTCCTTACTACTGAATCGGTGCATCATTAGAAACACAATTTGCCATTCCCTATGGCTTAATATGTCATCTGGTTGTTGCATGGTGACCGTATAAGGCTGAATGCCATCGACATACTCCAACGGCGATAAAAACAGGAACTCATGAGCATGGAAGAAAGTGCCCCTGTAGCCATTTTCACTACAAAAAAGCGGTAAAAAATGGAACTGCCAAACGGTGGACGATTTCCTGAAATCAGCAGGCAAATTACATATCAAAGAGAATGGCGATTTTTCGCTGTGGATTCTCTCTATCAGCGTTCCCATTTCAGGCAAATGAATAAGCAAATAGAGTAAAAACTAGTTGCTGAATAGAGACTTGCATTTTTTGTCACGCTATTGAGAATAAAAAGAGGTTTAACTTAGAGAATAAAGGTTTGAAATGATCAACAAAGAGCGGCTGTTACGAGATAATCGTTTATGT
>NZ_NHNG01000238.1:0-1617 GCF_002287155.1 Arsenophonus sp. ENCA | reverse complement strand
TGGGGGCTGCACTGCGTCATGGCTGGCCTGCTTTCGCACAGTGGTTCGCAGCGTGTTTTGAGCGTGCAATGGGCTATAACGTCCAGTTCACGCCTAGGAATTTCAAAGATCCTGAGGCCGTATGAAACACGAGTTTCGCACAGGCATATAAAATTCTAAAAATGGCTTAAAAGCAATGATTAATCTGCAAGTTACTAAAAAACATAAATTTTCTTAAATTACAATAAGTTGTATTTGATTTATAAGGTTTTGACTATTTATATATCATGCTGAATTAAACTTAAAAATAGAGCGTTTTTTTATTGGTGCGAAACTCGTGTGAAATAGGGATCACAGTCGGTAAGATTTGCTGTTTTTTTCAGCACAAGAGGGAGTGAGATCATTATTTGTTGGCTAATCGACTGATTTTTGAACGAATTTGCTGAATTCAGGCAGATCTTCCCTGCATTACATCACGTAACGCATTCGCGCTATTTCCACTGCGTTAGCAACCAGATCCTTTGTTACCAGCCCATACAAGACCCGCTGATAGACCATTTTCCCGCCACACAGAATACATTTAAAAGGGTCCGTATTGAGCAGTGCTTGGCTGAGGCTGGAAAATGTCACTACTTTTACAGGTTTTTTCTCTTCCTGAGCCAGTGCCTTTTTTACCTTCAGCAATAATGTTCCCACCACTCGGTTTGCGAGAAAACCAAAGTACCGCACCATCCGAAAGTGTTTCTCCGGGATATGTTTAATCAGTCGTAAAATTAACTCACGTTGTGGTAATTCTAAATTTTCATGATGATGTGTGCGATGGTTAAGAAAACGTAGACACGAGTTTCGCACCAATAAAAAAACGCTCTATTTTTAAGTTTAATTCAGCATGATATATAAATAGTCAAAACCTTATAAATCAAATACAACTTATTGTAATTTAAGAAAATTTATGTTTTTTAGTAACTTGCAGATTAATCATTGCTTTTAAGCCATTTTTAGAATTTTATATGCCTGTGCGAAACTCGTGTCCCTATTTCATACGGCCTCAGGATCTTTAAGCGTGTTGCTTAATAGTGAAATAAGGGTGTTTCGGTGATTGAAGTAAATTTTACGCTGTTCTGAGATGGAAATTCCAAAGACCTGCGCTAAGGAGTAAGAAGGTATCATCAATAAAGGGTCCACGAGTTTCGCACCAATAAAAAAACGCTCTATTTTTAAGTTTAATTCAGCATGATATATAAATAGTCAAAACCTTATAAATCAAATACAACTTATTGTAATTTAAGAAAATTTATGTTTTTTAGTAACTTGCAGATTAATCATTGCTTTTAAGCCATTTTTAGAATTTTATATGCCTGTGCGAAACTCTTGGTAGAGTTATACGGGATCCGCCGTCATAGTGGGCCAAACGGCAACCTGATACCGGTGGCTTTTTCAAATAGCGTCCCAGATATTTTGCAGTCCGCCACGCATTTTTTGTCGGTTTAGCAAAATGGACATGCCAGTAAGGCCCATTCCCAGTCGAAACGCAACAAACCCATAAAACGTTATGCAGCCATTAGATGAGCTAAAAATACTTCATTTGGAGAAAAATAGCCCAACGATTTTCGTCCCCGAGTATTAAGTATGTGCTCA
>NZ_NHNG01000160.1:0-3775 GCF_002287155.1 Arsenophonus sp. ENCA | reverse complement strand
GTATGGCACCGGCAGTGATGTGCGAAATGTGGAAGATAACACGCCGCACCTGGTTATCTACGACTACCAAGACTCGCGCAGCGGGCGTTGCCCGAGCGAATTCCTGGTAAACTATACGGGGTATCTGCAAGTTGATGGCTACGCGGGTTATCATGGCACGGAAGCTCAACTCGTTGGCTGCATGGCGCATGCGCGCCGTAAATTTGAAGAGGCTCGGCGAGCCCAGCCGAATACCAAAGTAGGCAAAGCCATTTGGGCCTTAGGGTTAATTCAGAAACTGTACCGGATAGAAAAAACGTGTCAAGGGCTTTCTCCTGAAGAGATTTACCGACGGCGACAGAGCGAAGCGCGTCCATTGATGGAGGAGTTTGAAGCCTGGTTATCAAAGACGAAGGTGCTCCCGAAAGGCTATCTGGGTAAAGCCATTGGTTATTGTCAAAAACAATGGCCAAAGCTGATGCGCTATCTGGAGGATGGTCGTTTGAGTATCGACAATAACCGCGCCGAACGGGCGATAAAGCCTTTTGTAATTGGTAGAAAAAACTGGCTGTTTGCCAATACGGAATCCGGTGCCCATGCCAGCGCGCTATTGTACAGCCTGGTGGAAAGTGCACGTATCAATGGACTTAACCCATACGATTATCTTTTGGCGTTGCTGACGGCGCTAAAATACCCAGATGAGGATATCGACTGGAACGCACTACTACCCTGGAAAATCACTTTACCTTAAACCACGCAGCAGCGCACTGTGTGGTTCCAATGACGCTTACGTTTTTTCTATACTGCCATCGACTAAATTAGCGGCATCGGTGCCCTGCACAAAATCATGCAATTCAGCCAGAGAAATGGACAATAATCGCTGTAATAATTTTTTAATCGAACGGTCAGGGTGTGAGCGCATATGCTCTGCGGTGGCGACAAACAAAAGACGAGCGGACATCAGCCAGAATGGGTCACCGCTTTTGGCATCGGGGAATAAGGGCAGCGCAAAGGTTTCAAAATCCGCGCGGTCTTGGCATTCACGCCATAAATCCCAGTTCGGGCAACGTGCATCCATTGGGTTTAAGATAATATCTTTCCCTTCGCGATAAAAATGCGGGATAAAGTTATTGCCTTTATCATAGATAATCGCTCTTTTCCCCTGTTTTCTTACCTGCGTTAATAGGTCATTAATGACGGTGCTTTTCCCTGTTCCCACGGTGCCATGCAGTCCAATATTTTGTTGTTCGCTGTTTTCAACCAGGTGTAAATCGCCAATTTTAAGCGATGAGAGTTTGCCTTTGGCTTTTAAAAACTGATTAATCTCTTTTACCGAATTTGCCAGATAGCGCCCACCGATAATCTCATTTTTCCGCTGCTGTGCGCCTTTTTTACCTAACCACCAGAACACTGCCACAATCAGACCCACAAAGGTAAAGGAGGCGCCACCCCATGCCCAAAAAGCGGCTTCTTTCAATAACACATAAAGCCTGTTGCTCAATAGTGAAATAAAACTGCTTTCAATAAAAACAAGTTAGATACATCTAAAAAACACAAAAATAGGTTATTTTTTAATCTTATATAGGTTATTTTTAATTCAAAAATTGATTATTTTATCATCAATAGCTGGTTTTTTTGTAAGTCACAATTAATTTTGCTATTGAGCAACAGGCTTATAGCAATAAATAAAGTACCTATCGAGGCGTACCTCGCGGGCGGTTTTCTCAAATTCAATCACCTGACCGGTTCTTGGGTTTAACCAGTGAAAGGTGAAGGTGCCGCCTTCACGGGTGCCAATCGCTTCCTGTAGCGGTATGACCAGTTTATCCATTGCCCAGTAAGCTAACCCGTGTATCATCTTCTCAAGCGGGATTTGAACGGCGATGGTGGCAAAAAAGACCATCACCGTGGCGATAATTACCCAAAAAGCCACGATATTGGCAATCTGCATAAACATCGCCACCATGTATTTAATTACCTGACCACCCTGGGTCATGTTTCTGGCATCAAGACTCATGATTACGTTTCCTTAGCAACAGGAAGCCCAATTTTCTATTAAGAGAGTCGTATTTATTGGGCTTTTAATTTAAGACGGGGAAGAAATTAAAGAATATTGGCAATACTTTTTGCTAACTGGTTTTCCAGTTCCGGTTTTGCTTCTTCAAATTTCAGGTTCACCTTGTTGGCATTGGACACAATCCGCGTCTGGTATTTATGGCGGTTGGTGGTTTCGGTGCTGGTCTGCAATTGAGAACCGGAGTTACCCTGTTTCAGACGGGCGGTATCATTCACGGTCACATTATTGTTTTTGCTTAAGGCGCTAATCTGCAAATCGGTGATCATGGTATAATTCACATCTTCCACCATGGCATCCGCTGCTGCGCCAATCAGCCCTGCGGCTAATCCCACGCCTAGTACACCACCGGTAGAATCGACGTTATAAGCCATGGCACTTGCGCCTACCGCTGCGCCGAGGGCAGCACCTTCATAACCTTGCGATAAAAAGCGTTGGGCATCTCTTAAATCCATCTTATCCGCTTTTAAGACATTGGCCTGTATCCAGTAATAGGCGGCATTGGGATTATTCACCACCGTATAGCCTTTGGCCTCAACCGCTTTTCGAATCAGGTTTGGTAAACCCGACATCTCTTTATCGGAGGTATTTTTAATTTGCAGGTAAACGGTTTTCTGAGAAGTAGGGTCTAACCAAATCGTTTCACTCATTTGGGGTTTTACTTCGAGGTTGCGTTTTTTAACCGCCGTACTCACCGCACTACAGCCGGTCAGGGCTAGTGAACTCGTGATGAAACTGACCAAAATTAAACGCTTAAAAGGGTGTGCCATTTTAACAACTCCTTGAATTGAGGTAACAGAAATTTGATCTATCTTTCGATAGATCGTAATTAATTTCGATTAATAGGATTAATTTTCTTTAGATTTATACTCTGGTTTCAGTCGTCTGATTTTGAACATGCTCCATACATATTACCAGCAATATCAGTCCCTCCGACCATAGGTAAACCATTGGCTGGATTATGAGAAAAATCATTGTTATTGACTGTGTAATTTGGATTTTTGATATTTAATGAAATAAATAAAAATAAAATAACCAAGGTGGAAATGATTATTGGAGTAACAAATAACTCATTAAGCCTGTTGCTCAATAGCAAAATTAATTGTGACTTACAAAAAAACCAGCTATTGATGATAAAATCATCAATTTTTGAATTAAAAATGACCTATATAAGATTAAAAAATAACCTATTTTTGTGTTTTTTAGATGTATCTAACTTGTTTTTATTGAAAGCAGTTTTATTTCACTATTGAGCAACAGGCTTATTAGTAAAAACTCCATCATGAGATAAAGTAATATCTAAATATTCTTTTATTAAAATAAGAGGGCACCTCGAAAAACTCAAGATTTTCAATTAACCCTTGGCTTTCATTCTAAATAATTAGATTTTTTTTGATTATCACGTTACTGATTCTATCGCACATTGCCCTGGCTAGGGCCATTTGACCCATTCTGGGCGTCAGAAAGCCACGATGCACGCGCTCTGGAAGTACGCCAACCGCTTTAGGTTGTAACATGCTGCCATCATCGTCATGGCAAAATTAGCGCGCACCTGTCCAATGGTGCGGATCAGTTTTCTACCCATTTGTTCCATCGCCGCAAATGCATGTTCAACCCGTGCCCTAGTCTTTGCAATCCTGTGGTTTCGCCCTTGCTGAGTCTTGGACAACGGTTTGTTTCGATGGCCTTTACGCTGAATCTGGCTCCTATAGCCGTTTGCCT
>NZ_NHNG01000378.1:0-3989 GCF_002287155.1 Arsenophonus sp. ENCA | reverse complement strand
ATATAATTCGCCATATTCCTCCTGAGGTAACCATCTGGGCAGATACCGGTTTTCAAGGTATAGATAAACAGCATCCTAATACACAAATCCCAAAAAAAGGAACTCGAAAAAGACCTTTATCGCCTGAACAAAAACAAGAAAATAAAATAATCTCGGGCATCCGTATTACAGTTGAACACGCCATCGCGGGTATCAAGCGCCTCGGTTGCATGACCCAAATTTTACGGAATCGTAGACCCTTTATTGATGATACCTTCTTACTCCTTAGCGCAGGTCTTTGGAATTTCCATCTCAGAACAGCGTAAAATTTACTTCAATCACCGAAACACCCTTATTTCACTATTAAGCAACACGCTTAATGAACTTACCACATGATTGGCCGTCAATAAGCTCTTGATAAAACTCATCACTTATTGGCATCGCATCTTCTGGCCATCCATTAATCGATGTTTCATAAATTGATTTTAGAGATGAAATATAGAATCCATTTGTTTGTGCGCTATAGAAGTAATTTTGCATAAATTTAACCATTAATGTCCAACAGCAGTCCAGTAGATTGGGTAATTAGAGATTACATTGTGGTTAGAAACTTTTGTTGCGACGAAGAAAGATGAATTGCTAACAGGGTGCCCGAAAGCATTATCTACCACATCACCTTGTGCATCAGCATTACTGGCCATCACATTAAAACAGGCATGGGGGAATGTGAGTGGAAAATTATGCGTTACATTTGTGTTTCCTACATATCCCCATTGCATAATAATGCCCGTCTCACCGCATCGCCACCACCCGTCTCTAGAGACGTTGGACGTATTGGCGCGGGCAATAATCCAGCCACTCAACGCCCCACCCCAAACTGGGCCAGTAATATCACCATTTTCATGATAAGTGGCCATTCTACCTCCCCATGAAATAGTCAAATTTTGCCCTAATGTGACACCGCCGTTGACGGTTCCACCGGTACGTTTATCCAGTGCATTTTTTGCACAATCTACCGTTTCTAACAAACCAAGGTTTTATGTAATTAAGGATTTGGTTATAATTTAGCCAATAGCTGGCAATTACAAGGCTTTTACACGAGTTTCGCACAGGCATATAAAGTTCTAAAAATATCTAAAATAATGTTTTATCCGTAAGATATTTTATAATATAAAATATATATTTATTTCAATAACTTATGTGTTAATTAGCAATTTTTGCGAATTATATATTATGTCGAATTGAACTTAAAAATAACTTGTTTATTTGTTGGTGCGAAACTCGTGTTTAAAAGCACTTCACTAGCAAGCACCATAACGCTATTAGAAATTATGGGATATAGCCAACAAATTTTTGGCCAAACTTATAATGTCGATGTTTTTATTGCAGCGGGAATTATCTATTTATGCGTGAATGGCATTTTGACTTTATTAATGCGTTGGCTTGAACAATACACTTTATCTTTTGAAAAAATTTAACCAAATAAATCTAGCCTTCTAATAAAGAAAACTATATTTATGGTAATTTTTTAACTAATTACGCAAAGACTTGATGTGTTCAATGTATGCTAATCTTTAACGTCTAAAATCTATAATATGTAAGATATCAATAACACTGAACACCACTTGATAAACATTTTTTTGTTTAATGTAATATAACCATCAACAGACTGAGGGTTTTTACAATTAAAATAATCACTCCATTTTGTAAAATAGCAAACCACCCTAGCTATTAAGAATAAATGGCGGACTAAATATATTGCCTTATTCGTTTATGTAACTCAGCTGGAGAGATTATTTTTATACTATATCTCTTTTGTATATTTTGTTTGTATTGGACATATTTCAGCCATTGTTTTTCCTTGTGCTAATTTACCGTCTAAATTAATTGGATCTGGTAAAAACTCAGGAAAAATTTTTGTTTCAATACCTTTACCGGCCGCTTCTTCTAATTCACTTAGAGTAACACTGCCACCACCAAACGCTAAAAAACATCCATTTTTACTTGCAACGTATACCATATATGAATCACCAGAATCATCCAAAACTTTCCAGCTGTTATAATGCCAAAAGTGCTTACCCCTAAATTTTTAGCAATATCATAGACACAGCCAATACCTTCAGGAGTCGCGCCGGCAACAATAAGTAAATTATGAATCCCATGCTCATCAATATTTTGTTTTATCTCTTTTGTTATATAGTCTTGTAATTTTTCTGTATTTTCATATCCCATGCTAGAAAATCCACTAAAAACCATCACAAATTTATTGTCGATTTTTTTTATCGATTTCTACTTTTATCGGATCAAAATCAGGACTGGAAGCAACGGAAGATTCAATATTATTGACACTAGCAGATTGCGATGAACTGATCATATTCTAATTCCTTTTAGAAAGCGGTTATTATTCGAATATTATTTGGTAGATAAAGTGCAAACGAAGCGGTTAATAGGGATAAAAAGAATCTAGCAAAATAGCCAGGCCTTTTAAAGTAATAAATAGTCTGAGATTTATTGTTATTCTTTTAATCTTCATAAATGTAAAATAGATAATCCATTATCCATCCACATGAATGGCAGATGCCGATTGCATCTATTTTTATAACTTAATGTAGCAGAAAACGGGCAGGTAAAGGTCGCTCTGATAGCTCTTCATCGTCAATATCTTCTTGACCACTATACAGCAGATCATTGTTATAAACTTCAAAAATAATAGCCGCCATCTGCTCTTCTGCTTGCTGAAGGAAACTGGAGAATTGATTACAAGTCATGCCAGCTAATAACGAAAAAGATTGACTAACCACTAGTTTAGGCAAATTTTCATCATTAATTTCCATAAATGCTTTTGCTGTTAATGAGCTGGCATTAATTTGGCTTAAATTTGCTAATAGAGTAATAATCGATGTCGGTTTGAGTTCAGCCAAAACAGAGAAAACTAATATGTTTTCAACAATATCAACTTTAGCATCGAAAATACCATCAATATTTTGCATATGTGGCAAATGCAATGCCTGACAATTATCACATTCAAAATATGAAGTTTTGAGTTGAACAAGCCACTCTCGCAATTTAGCTATGTCAGGGAAACAAATCGAATCCATTAATTAACCTTATTTTACACAAAATACCAACAATTTTACCTAAGAAAATTCGCTATCTATCATCTTAAACCAAAAACAAACCATATTTTATCATGTTAAATCATATTTAACGAGCCATTCCTACTCACAATTTAATCCATCTTACGATGATTGTACTGCTTAGCTTTTAGCTTGCGTTGGTGATGTTCCGAACTATTTTTTTGTTGGTCAATGCCGAAAAAACTAAGCTTAGGCAGTGCCCGACAAACAATATGAACGATGGCCGGTATTATACAACCAATTGCTAGCATAATCATAGCAAGCAAAACACCTTTTTTCATAAATAAAGCAGCTAATTCAATATAATTATTTATCACTAAATAGACCAATAACAATAATAATAATAAACCAATAACTTCGAGTATTATCACAAATTTAGGCATATCACCGAAAGAACGCATAGCGGATAATTTTTTTTTGCTCATAACAATCTATGTTTCCTGTTAAAAAACACTATTCTGTTATATTAGGTAATTGGGCACCTCGAAAAACTCAAGATTTTCAATTAACCCTTGGCTTTCATTCTAAATAATTAGATTTTTTTTGATTATCACGTTACTGATTCTATCGCACATTGCCCTGGCTAGGGCCATTTGACCCATTCTGGGCGTCAGAAAGCCACGATGCACGCGCTCTGGAAGTACGCCAACCGCTTTAGGTTGTAACATGCTGCCATCATCGTCATGGCAAAATTAGCGCGCACCTGTCCAATGGTGCGGATCAGTTTTCTACCCATTTGTTCCATCGCCGCAAATGCATGTTCAACCCGTGCCCTAGTCTTTGCAATCCTGTGGTTTCGCCCTTGCTGAGTCTTGGACAACGGTTTGTTTCGATGGCCTTTACGCTGAATCTGGCTCCTATAGCCGTTTGCCT
>NZ_NHNG01000748.1:0-4368 GCF_002287155.1 Arsenophonus sp. ENCA | reverse complement strand
GTTGCTCAATAGCAAAATTAATTGTGACTTACAAAAAAACCAGCTATTGATGATAAAATCATCAATTTTTGAATTAAAAATGACCTATATAAGATTAAAAAATAACCTATTTTTGTGTTTTTTAGATGTATCTAACTTGTTTTTATTGAAAGCAGTTTTATTTCACTATTGAGCAACAGGCTTAATAAAATAAAAAGCAGTTTATCTAGTGGGGTTGGGATAAATCCTTTCTGCCCTGCACCCATCTGCCGCTCGTGATCTTTTCGATTCTTTTTCCGATAAATCAAATAACAAGCTGAAAATTCAGCGGCTAAATTTTTCAATTCTTCGACTGATAATCCAATGATTGCTTTACATAAACGATTATCTCGTAACAGCCGCTCTTTGTTGATCATTTCAAACCTTTATTCTCTAAGTTAAACCTCTTTTTATTCTCAATAGCGTGACAAAAAATGCAAGTCTCTATTCAGCAACTAGTTTACTTCTTTTTTAGAGACTGCGAAACTCGTGACTGACTCTAGCGGATAAAGCTACCAAGCAGATTATTATCCGCAAGTTACCGAATAAACGCGCTGATACTGTTGTAGATGCTTTCCGTGACATTGTAGCAAATACCTTCTGTGACTTTAAAACTTTGACGGCCGATAACGGTTCTGAGTTCTCCATGCATAAACAGATAACTGAGATCACCGGTGCTAATGTCTTCTTTGCCAGGCCTTATCACTCATGGGAGCGTGGTTTAAATGAACACAGTAACGGACTTCAACTCAGTCACGGACAACGAGATTGCAGAACTTGAGCACATACTTAATACTCGGGGGACGAAAATCGTTGGGCTATTTTTCTCCAAATGAAGTATTTTTAGCTCATCTAATGGCTGCATAACGTTTTATGGGTTTGTTGCGTTTCGACTGGGAATGGGCCATAGACTGCATTAAAGCCTAAACCTGCACTGAAATGCTCATTAAGGCGATAAGCACCGCTTAAATTTAAGTTCAGGGTAGTGAGATCGGTTTTCCCGCCAATAGGCCCAGCATTATAGTTATGGTTGAATTCAGTGGCTAAACCGTAATTAGTAGTAATTGAAGTGCCAACAGCCCATTTTTCATTTACTGGAAAAATAAAATGGGCATTAGGTATATCCAGGCATGAGGCGCGATGTTGTTTGAACTGGTACTATTACCAGTGACAGGTGATTTTCCTTTTATATCAACATCAGGATTAATATAAATTGCACCAAGAGAGAGCACTGGGTTATTGAATAGCATCATCGCTGCTGGATTGCGACTACCAACACTAGCATTATCGCCAATCGCACCTTCCCCTGAAAAAGCACGACCCAATGCAGAAGTGGAATATTCGTTTAGTTGAAAGCCAGCAGCTCTGGCATTTGTCGAAATAAAACTTACAGCCATTGCCAAGATTGTATGTTTGAACAGGTTTTTCTGGTTCATAACCAAAACCCCTTAAATTATATTTATGATAAGAACGACATTGATAGTCGTAATAGAAAGGCCCGAATTGTATTGCTCCATGCCAATATGGCAAATCAGACCAGTTGACTGAGTATAGAATTGAATACCGGTTTTATTACAAGCATGTTTACTGCGTATATGTTATTTGTTTGTAAAAATGTGATTTATTTAACATAAAATTGGTGCATTAATTATGCGAAGTGATAGGCATAGAATAACAATAGGTATATTAGATCAAATAACTACTTGATATTTTATAGATTATCAGATAGTAGCTGGTATTTTTTTGTTAATTAGCGTTATGATTATATTTTGTTAATGTTTATTGTTGGAAAAAATTATGTTGGATGCTAAGAATCGTTGTCATGCAGAAGAAACTGCTGCTTGCTGTTGTGTTGATGTGGGTACAGTGATAGATAATCAAAATTGTACCGCTTCTTTTGAAAAAAATTTTTTAAATCAACAAGAAGCTGAAAAAATGTTAACACAGCTAATAGAAAAAGCGCGGTCAGTTGAATCGGAGCCTTGTGTGATTGAACATCAGATTCAGCCTATTACTGAGGGTGTTAAATTACTAGCGAGTTTTACCTTTTGTTGTGAAGCTGAAACGCTAATTTTTCAATTAAATTTGCGTTAATTGAATTTAACAATGCCTACAGAGGTTTTGTAGGCATAGGGTCGTTGAGTTGTTCTCAATATTTTGACTTGTGTGACAAATAAATATTCATATCTTGTGTGCCGCCTCTCAGTTTTTAATTTTTATTATTTTTCTTTCACTACATTTGAATAACAATTGATTATCAGATCAGACCTCTGTGAAGTATTGGGAATGATTAACAATAGTTTCATTTTTTATAAAAAGGGAAGCGAGATCTGCTATGAACTACAACGTTAAGAATACTGATCGTATCGCAATTGTTACTGGGTTACGCCTTCCTTTTGCTAAACAGGCAACGGCTTATCATAATATACCTGCTGTCGATCTAGGCAAAATGGTAGTACGTGAATTAGTTATTCGCAGTGGTATTGATTCTGAACTTATTGATCAAGTGGTCTTTGGTCAAGTAGTTCAGATGCCTGAAGCGCCGAATATTGCTAGAGAGATTGTTTTAGGCACTGGACTACCCGTTTCAATAGATGCTTATAGTATTTCTAGAGCATGTGCTACTAGTTTTCAGGCTATTACCAATATTGTAGAAAGTATGAAGGCGGGCACTATTAAGGTCGATATTGCTGGTGGAGCGGATTCATCATCAGTTTTACCTATTGGTGTAACTAAAAAAATGGCAAGTACTTTAGTTGACCTTAATAGAGCAAAATCAATTGGCCAGCGTTTACGGCTCTTAAGCACATTAAGTTTTCGTGACTTTTTGCCAGCTTCACCAGCAGTAGCCGAATATTCTACGGGTTTAAGAATGGGAGATACTGCCGAACAGATGGCAAAAACTTATCATATTAGTCGTGAAGAACAAGACGCTTTTGCTCATCGTTCTCATATTCTAGCCGCCCAGGCATGGGATAGCGGCGTATTACAGAAAGAAGTAATGACAGCTCATATACCGCCGTTCCTGGAGTCATTATCGGAAGACAATAATGTTCTAAAAGACTCAACACTTGCTTCTTATGCAAAGTTAAAACCGGCTTTTGATCGCCAACATGGTACTATTACCGCCGCGAACAGCACGCCAATAACTGATGGTGCAGCGGCAGTAATGTTGATGTTTGAATCAAATGCGAAAGCATTAGGTATAACTCCATTAGGTTATATTCGTAGTTATGTTTTTTCGGCTATTGATGTTTGGCAGGACATGCTATTAGGCCCTTCTTATGCAACACCATTAGCTCTTAAGTACGCGGGATTAAGTTTAAAAGATCTTACCTTAATTGATATGCATGAAGCTTTTTCTGCTCAAGTATTAGCCAATATGAGAATGTTTGCGAGCAAAAAATTTGCTCAAGAGAAATTAGGGCAGTCTGAAGCGATTGGTGAAATTAATATGGAAAAATTTAATGTATTAGGCGGGTCTATTGCTTATGGTCATCCATTTGCTGCCACAGGTGCCCGTATGGTGACACAGACGCTTAATGAGTTACATCGTCGTGGCGGTGGTTTGGCGCTAACGACCGCTTGTGCAGCAGGCGGTTTAGGTGCAGCAATGATTTTGGAGGTTGAGTAGTTATGACCAATAAAAATGAAGAAAAAAACTTACCTGCAATTACTAGCTATCCTGTGTTTCATTTTTCCTTCAAACAAAACAATATTGGTGTTATTTCCATTGATGTTGCCGGCGAAAAAGTTAATACATTAAAAGCCGAATTTGTTGATCAATTTTATATGATATTACAGCAAGCACAAGCAATAGTGGGTTTGAAAGGGATTATTATTAGGGCACCTCGAAAAACTCAAGATTTTCAATTAACCCTTGGCTTTCATTCTAAATAATTAGATTTTTTTTGATTATCACGCTACTGATTCTATCGCACATTGCCCTGGCTAGGGCCATTTGACCCATTCTGGGCGTCAGAAAGCCACGATGCACGCGCTCTGGAAGTACGCCAACCGCTTTAGGTTGTAACATGCTGCCATCATCGTCATGGCAAAATTAGCGCGCACCTGTCCAATGGTGCGGATCAGTTTTCTACCCATTTGTTCCATCGCCGCAAATGCATGTTCAACCCGTGCCCTAGTCTTTGCAATCCTGTGGTTTCGCCCTTGCTGAGTCTTGGACAACGGTTTGTTTCGATGGCCTTTACGCTGAATCTGGCTCCTATAGCCGTTTGCCTTCAGCCAAGCTTCCCGCTCCGCAGAGGGATAGCCTCGGTCGGCGTAGATATTGCGATTGGTGTTGGCCTTGTCAATGACCCTTTCGAAATGCTGACTGTCGTGGGTGCT
>NZ_NHNG01000058.1:0-4439 GCF_002287155.1 Arsenophonus sp. ENCA | reverse complement strand
TGAGCATGGTAGATTCTTCCATAAAAAAACAGATAATTGAATATATCGCCCTGACCTTCCTTATAAATACGTGCTCGTAGCACAAGATACCGTTCGGTCTTGAAGACGATTATGAATATGTCACCAGGGTTTAATCTGACGTACAAGCTCTAAGCTTAAGGCAGAGTACAAACTCACCGGTAACATCCCAATGATCAGTTGGGGATCATTAACCTTTGAAAGTCAATGATCAAGATATAAGGTGAGGTGGTTCTTTAGCTACCACCGCTAAATGAAAGGGGTTTATCAATGACTGAAAAATTGTGACAGAAAGTGTTTCAAAGCAAAAGTATATGCCTGCAAAGGTTGTTAGGCCAACAGAACAAAATCAATTGTCCACATCAAAAAACTCAGAGAGTGATAATAAAAGTAAGGATTAATAGTGATGAAGCGAGGAGAAATTACAGACAGAATTCTTTATAGTAATTTTCGGTTCAACCATTGTGATAGCATGTAATCTTTTCTTCTTTGGTGTATTGATAGCGGTTCTTTCCGCTATTCAAGTTCAGTGTCTAAATTGTTTTTCCATAAATGAAAGCCAGCTACTACTAATGAACAACAGGGAGCAACAATTTAATTGAACACTGAAGAGAAATAGGTAACTTGGACATAATTAGTGGTCCCGTTAGCTTTGGTAATTCCCCTTATATCAGTTTTTAATTAGCTGAATAAGAAAACAAAGAAGCCACTATAAGGAAAAATGTTATCTCTTTCATTTTATTCTCAAATTAAGTAGTATTAATTTAAACGCTATTTTACTTAATTAAAAATTTTGAGAATTGATTTATATGCAGTGTTTGATACGATCGACTCATGAAAGAGCAGAAAACTACGAATAATTATCGGTCATTTTACTACAATTTTACCCCAGTTTTACCACCGATGAATTTCAGGCACAAAAAAACCAATCATAACTGATTGGTTTTCTTAGTAAATCTTGGTCGGCATGAGAGGATTTGAACCTCCGACCCCCGACACCCCATGACGGCAACTAATTACCATGTAACTCATTGATATTTAATATATAAATAGCGATTTAACTGTATGAACAAACAGTGCATAAATTACAATATATGCATTATATACATCAATAACTTAAGTTGAGTTTTTCCCCGTCATAATGATATCTCTCCGTGAGGTACTTCTACCCAATCTACATGGTTCTGAGTATATATTTTTGTTGATTTTGCGTCACTATGTGCCATTCTTGCTTGAGGGTCTAATCCATTAATTTTAAACAAGTGTGCCGCTAATGCGCGAATTTCGTGAAATGTTGGTCTTTCAGCTAATGTTAAATTTGCTGTTACCCCTAGTTGATCTCTCAAGTTAGAAAATGCTCTGCTCAAGTAATCAGGCGCGATTTGAGTAGGGTGATGAATCTCACTACTTATTTTGCTTGGTCTTTTTATTGGAAGCCTATGGACAACATACGGACTTGCGATAGAATCACGACTATTATCAATTATTTCTTTTAGCTTAGCGCCAATAGGTATAGCTATATGTGATGCTTCTTTATCTTGAACTTTTTGACGATGTATATAAAGCATTCCATAAATATTATTTTGAGGTTCTTTATACCATATACATCCACAAATACCTTCTTGTGGCGATTTGATATTGTATCTTATACGAGAGACTTCTAACCTTGCTTGAGTGGTTTGTAACGCAAGATCCATAGCAGTTCTTAACCATGGTTCAGCGGCATTTCTAATTTTTTTGAAATCATCGAAAGATAAACGGTGTCTAACTTTTTTATCTGTACGTCTGCGTTTTTTTCGCTCTGCTGGATTATCTAGCATTAAAGATTCATCAATGGCGTAGCTAAATAATTTTTTTAAAAAAGAAACTTTTCTATTTTGTACGTTGGCGGATGCGTTCCCATGATATTTGTTGATATATTCATTAACATGTTCAAGCGATATTTCTGTGCAAAGAATATTAATAAAAAATTTTTTTACTCTTTCTATATCATTCTTCCAATCAGCTAATGTTGTTATTGATGGGGTTTCATCTTTTACTATTCTCTTAAATAAATGTTCAACATGTTCAGAAAATGGTAGTCCTTCGCCAAATTTACCACCTGACTCTTGAATTAAAGAATTTATAGATATATTTAATAATGGGCGCATTATATTGTTATATTCTCTAGCAATGGCAATAGCTAATGCTTTGTCATTTCCGATATTTTTCTTTTTTCCATTTATTAAAACTAATCTGTAAATATTTTTTGATTTATCGAAGAAAAGAAAATCAGGGAGATTACGATACTCCCTCTTTCTTGGGCGAGCCGCCATTTTATGAATCTCGTATTAATTCATTGATATGTGATGAGATAATAGAATCAGTTCCCCACCGTTCAGATGAAACAACCCATATAGAACCATCAACGATCTTACCCTTGAGTTTTCCTACTTCAATCCATCGTTTAATTGTTCTATTATCAGGTATTGAGCCTTCTTCAAATTCACGAGAACTCCATAAACTAGCTTTCATTAATTTGTTATTATTAATGAGCATTTTTTAATCTCCTTGTATTATACAAACTCACACTATTCTCAGGCGCTTCATTGCCCCACAGAAACCAATGACTAAGTGCGAATGTTTATATTCAGTGTTTGTTAGGTTAGGGATATGATTTAATCAGGTAGATTATTAGAGGTTATTTGCTGCGCCTTTTGATGCTTTGTTTTGGTATTGCCAATGTGGGTCTGCGAGTATCAGGTCATACTTCACGTGATCCCCTAAACATACCAGCTTTTACTTTTATACAAGTCGTTTATTTTTTCTAAGACAGTGATTTTATTACTGCCATTTCCGGTTAATGTTCCGCTTTCTCCATCAGTATCAAATTGATATATCAATCCTTTGTTTGTTAATTTTTTTTCCTTCAATCTAATTATTTTCATCATTTCACCATGATAAATAACCTGCATCCCTGCTTTTACATGATGTAATGTTGTTCGGTATTCATGGACGTTATTCATAGGATTTCTCCGGTTATTGATTAAATAAATGTGATTAAGATCAAAAATTGATTATCTGTGAATTATTTGTGGTAGGATTGTTTCCGTTGTGTGTTATGCACAACATTTTCCCTGGTGTTGGCCAGTCTTGTGCTGGTCTTTTTTAATAGTTAAAGGCTTACCTTTCGATATGGATAATTTAAATGAGGTAAATTCAAATGGGATAATGACTATTCGTTCTAGACTACTTCTTCAATGTGTCGAGAAATACCCCCAAATAGACAAAAAGTGCTGGCACTATCATAATGCCGATAACCAGAAGCTCTTGCCCGCCTAAATGGATATTGCCTAATTCGCCACGTTTAAACTTGATTTGTGGGTCAATGAAGGCATCGGCATTGGCTAGATGTCCAACTACCAATTCGAAGGCGAACGCTGCACTGATAAACAATAATGTCGTGATTAATAATTTGATGATGTTAAGTTTCATGGTTGAACCTCCGATATAATTAGCGCCTAGAAAGGTATGTCTTCGAAATCACCTTGATGAATAGCGTTACTATTTGGCTGGCTTGTCGTTGGCATATTCAATTTACCACGAGTTTCGCACCAATAAAAAAACGCTCTATTTTTAAGTTTAATTCAGCATGATATATAAATAGTCAAAACCTTATAAATCAAATACAACTTATTGTAATTTAAGAAAATTTATGTTTTTTAGTAACTTGCAGATTAATCATTGCTTTTAAGCCATTTTTAGAATTTTATATGCCTGTGCGAAACTCGTGAGATTCTTAGGCTTTTGGACAGGTCGCTCTGTCCCATCAATAAAGACGTCTTTAACTCCAGGAAAGGCGCGAAAAAATTCCTCAGCAGAGCGAATTTGACGAGCGGGCAAAACACATTCTCGCCCCAAGGTCATCTCTAAAACCGGCAATAATATTTTTACCCAGCGACATACCCGGGTTCTATCTAAACCAAAAAGAAGTCCTTGCAAATCATAGGTCGGATAACATTTTAAATACAATAAAATAAAAAGCAGTTTATCTAGTGGGGTTGGGATAAATCCTTTCTGCCCTGCACCCATCTGCCGCTCGTGATCTTTTCGATTCTTTTTCCGATAAATCAAATAACAAGCTGAAAATTCAGCGGCTAAATTTTTCAATTCTTCCACGAGTTTCGCAGTCTCTAAAAAAGAAGTRTAAATTTAAAAACAAGAAAAAATCAGGATGTTCATATTTTGTCCGGTTATCCATGCATTAAAGATATYTATAAAATATTCTTGCAAGTAAGCAGTGTAAGATACTCTAGTTTGGCGTTATCAGAAGTCAGCCCATCGCCTTTATCTCATGACACGGTTAGCCGATGGTTAAAAAGTAGATGTTTCCGCCCTAAAGACCTATGGCGATTAGTTGAACCTTCTATAGACAAAAAAAG
>NZ_NHNG01000390.1:0-4537 GCF_002287155.1 Arsenophonus sp. ENCA | reverse complement strand
TGAGCAAAAATGGGCGCCGTCACGATAAACGCTTACTCGATAAAGTCGATATAATTCGCCATATTCCTCCTGAGGTAACCATCTGGGCAGATACCGGTTTTCAAGGTATAGATAAACAGCATCCTAATACACAAATCCCAAAAAAAGGAACTCGAAAAAGACCTTTATCGCCTGAACAAAAACAAGAAAATAAAATAATCTCGGGCATCCGTATTACAGTTGAACACGCCATCGCGGGTATCAAGCGCCTCGGTTGCATGACCCAAATTTTACGGAATCGTAGACCCTTTATTGATGATACCTTCTTACTCCTTAGCGCAGGTCTTTGGAATTTCCATCTCAGAACAGCGTAAAATTTACTTCAATCACCGAAACACCCTTATTTCACTATTAAGCAACACGCTTGTAGCCTTCCACTGATAACTTCTGGCGAGGTATGTAAAGCAAGCTCCTTACGGATAAAATACTGCGTTTGCGGGGTTTGTTGATTAAATGCATCTCGTGTAGATTTATTGAGACGTCTGGCTTTCGCTAAGGTATCGGCTCTTCTGCAAGAATAAAGTCCATGGAAAGCGGGATCAGTATTACGTTTGAGTTCCCTGCTGACAGTTGAACGAGAAAGCCCCAATTCTCTAGCAATAGTGGCCTGAGTAACACCGTCAATTATTCGTTTTTCGATATAAAAACGCTCATGTAAGTTCAAATGTTTTCCCTTCATACAACAGTATCTCTTATGGGGTCATTACAGTAATTTTATCTATAAGCGTGTTGCTTAATAGTGAAATAAGGGTGTTTCGGTGATTGAAGTAAATTTTACGCTGTTCTGAGATGGAAATTCCAAAGACCTGCGCTAAGGAGTAAGAAGGTATCATCAATAAAGGGTCTACGATTCCGTAAAATTTGGGTCATGCAACCGAGGCGCTTGATACCCGCGATGGCGTGTTCAACTGTAATACGGATGCCCGAGATTATTTTATTTTCTTGTTTTTGTTCAGGCGATAAAGGTCTTTTTCGAGTTCCTTTTTTTGGGATTTGTGTATTAGGATGCTGTTTATCTATACCTTGAAAACCGGTATCTGCCCAGATGGTTACCTCAGCACGAGTTTCGCACCAATAAAAAAACGCTCTATTTTTAAGTTTAATTCAGCATGATATATAAATAGTCAAAACCTTATAAATCAAATACAACTTATTGTAATTTAAGAAAATTTATGTTTTTTAGTAACTTGCAGATTAATCATTGCTTTTAAGCCATTTTTAGAATTTTATATGCCTGTGCGAAACTCGTGTCCCTTTATCGCTGGCTGAACCACACAAGTGACTTTGCTGGCATCAAATGACTGAATAATCCCCGGCATCGCAACACGAAGCTGTGATGAGATTGTATGGCGAAAGACTTCAAGTAGTTGTTGTGGGTCACCGGTGCGCGCTGATACGGAAATTGCCATCACCCTACCTTCTTGATATCAATTCTGTCATTTGACCCTTTGGCAATGCACACCAAGTCCATGTACCACGGCTTACCGCGGGTATCACCGGTGTAAGTAATATTTTTCACAATATAATCGCCATCGGTGGAAAGACTCGCCGGTTGTGAAACAGCGCCTTGCGTTTGCCGCAAATTATTGTCATCGCTTTCACTAATTTTGCTATATCCCAGGGCGATATCACTGTTCGGTAACATCGTTCGATAGATTAACGCCTGGTCAAGACGGATAAGCCCGTTTATTTGGATGTTTGGATTAATTAAACAACGCACATTTACCCCCGCCTCAATCGTTTGCTGAGGAAGACCAATCAAACCGGTTGCGCTATTAAGCACAATTGCCTCCTGGACGTACCTGTTTTCTGGCACCATCACAAGCTGGCCGTTAATGTATTGCCATGAGGCAAAGCATTGCGCTGCCAGATTATCTGCGGCATTTCTGACCATACCAAAGTACACTTTACCCCGAGGAAAACGGGTATTATCGAACTCCGGCGTCACCCCTTTGACAATCCCATAAGGCGCAAGCCCAGCAAGTAACGTAGTATGCTGCTCTGCCTGTGTATGTCCTGCGCTTAAGGTAGTATTGAGCGTGGCGTAATCATAAGCCTCGTGCGAATCAATCGCCTGAACAATCACAAAAGTATCGGTGGGATTATCTCTACCTGAAATCGTATAGCGGATTTTTCCGGTGAATATCAGACCCACATTATCGTGATAGCCCGCCATGAGCTGGACGTTAACAAATTCCTCGGCCTGAATTTGACTGACGGTTTCTTTTTTTAGATTCCAGACTTTGAACACCCCCGTGCGAGGATAACGCGTATCCGACCAGGTGATATTGAATGTAGCGCGAAAATCCGATAGCTCAATGCCTTCACCCTTTTCATCGGAGACAATCAGTGAACATTTTCTTATCCAGTTTTTTGACATGGCGATAGATTCACTTATTTATCTGCTAACGCATTAATAATGTCGGCATATTTCTGCTGAGTTAACTGCAACGCCTTTTCGAAAGATGTAGAAGGATTCTGATGTTCAACAATATCATTGGTTTGAGATGTTTGAGGTAGAGTGTCTGAAGCAGTGGAATGCTCTCTTAACCTCTGCGCTATCTGACGAAAATATTGCTTATTTTGAACGAAATCCAGATAAGTTACTATTGGTGATAAAAACTGAAAGTCAGTAATTTCTTCTTTTGTCATTTTTGGCCTCAATCGGTTATCCAGTACAATTTTACGGTTGTGCCCAACGTATCCGCGTTGATGTCGCTTTCTTCATCCGATAGCAAAACCAGCTTCCCTTCACTGATTAGATGGCTATATTGCGCAAGCAGATTTTCACCGACGACTAGCGGTATACCCTGTATCACCGGTTGATTATCAACCGTGAGCATATCCAGCACCCAGCCAGCGCTATCGCGCCAGATAAGGCGAAATTGCCACACGGTATCGGATAGCTTAATCATAAATTGTTGGTTGGTGGGCGTAAGCGGTATTTCGTTAATTTGCATTAGGCACGCCTCCTCCCAACAAAACGCTGCGATTATCAACGGTTTTTGGCGTTTTCATACCCGTATTGGACACACCATTCGTTGTATTTCCTTCCCGCATATTTTTTGGCTCAACCACCGTCATGCTGGCCTTTTGGGTTTGGGTGATGTTAAGCTCCCGTAAGGTTAATATCGCCATTAACACGGTTTCCGTGTGTTTATCGGTGGTCACTTCGATTGCCCGAATGAGCATATTCTGGTATTTGCGCTTACCTGTTATAACATCAAACGGTTGACGGCTGGCTTGAAGCGCTAAAATTTGCTGGTAGATTTCCGGTGCGCTTAACCCTAATCCTATCCCGACATGTCTTGTATCCCGAAAATCCAGTAGCGATCCACCACTTGAAAACCCAACCTCCATCGTGACTTCTGCTGGACGCTTATAGGCGTGATCGGCTATTTCCGCGCCCAGTTCAACCGGATGTTCCGTGATTTCAAGGGTATCGTGATGTTTTTCTGAGATAATGACATCCGGCACCAGCAAACCAATTTTGCGCGATCGTTGTGAAAAAAGCGTAGAAAGCATGTCCATCAGTAGGCTCGCTGGGTTAATTGTCCAACCAGTGTAGCGTTAACGCCCGTTTGTTTATCGGCAATCGCATTGGCAGTAGCGTGGGGATCTAATGCACCTTCAACATTAATCGTGATATTCTGGTCTATATTATTTCGCATACCTGCATTAGCGGCCTGATAGAGCATAGCCTGGCTATACGGCTGTCTACCATTTTCGTGCTCAATGATGCCAGACATGAGCGATGTCATGACCGCTGGATTAGATAGATTCAATACAGTGTCAGGGGAAACCCCTAATTTACCGGATATTTTATCAATATAGGCACGAGTATTATTTTCACTGGCGGGAGCCCAGGTGCTAATAATTTTTTCAACGGTATTTAAGCCCCTTTCAGCGTAGCGATTAAGCTGTGAAGAAAGGGCTTGCAAGCCCTCAAATGCGGTATTGAATTTGGCGAATCTTCCGTTAGGTGATTCACGTACTGCACCGCGTTGCCCAACAAAATTCAGATTACCCGGATTGTTGTTACGAATACCCCGTGGAATGTCGCCCGTAGGCACATCGGCGATATTATCCGGTATATTGCCACCCTGATTTTGGTTCGCCCAGCTATTATCAATGCCAAAAAACCGTAAACTATCACCAATCGCGCGTTTGACTTGACGGGTGTTATAATCCCAAGACGAACTTGCGCTGGCTTTAATATTGTTCTTGTCTTGGTCTAGATACAGCATGTAAGCGCTGAGTCCAACCATCCACGGTGGCATCGGCAACTTTTTGATTTGACCAAAAGCCCCTAATACCTTGGTTAACCACCTTCCCGCAATAAAGACAGCAACGAGCTCAAGTGCATTTTGCCAACCGCCCACCAAGTCAACGAGTGAGTGAAGTTTATCGCCTAACCAGGTAAAGGCGGCTTTTGCCAGACTTATCTCCCCTTCCCACTTTGACCAGTCGATAAAGGATTTGCCGCCTTCTTTCCATG
>NZ_NHNG01000131.1:0-5323 GCF_002287155.1 Arsenophonus sp. ENCA | reverse complement strand
AAACGTCGTATATCTGAAAAAATAACCCTTTATCAACAAAATTGGGACGTAATCAAAAATGCTATTGCTGAGCACATCCGTGTTTTATTAGCGTACCCAAATTAGTTTTGTGCGAAACTCGTGATCTACAGCCATATTGGTAGTACCCTGGTGTTGGTTTTTAATTTAATGGCTGTATTTTGGTTATTTCACACACCCCAAAAGCAACTGTTTGGGTGTTTTATGGTTTCGCTTTTTCAGCGAGATAGTCTTAAAGAGCGGTACTACGGGTATTTATATTCATTGCCTGCTTTTAACCACGTCAGGCGAGGTGCTATCCTTATATTTCGTCTAACTTATAAGGAAAAACTATGAGTAACATCAACTTTAAGTGCCCTGGCTGCGGAAATGACCTGATTGTAGAAACTTTCGTCGAAATCAAGAGTGAAAATGACATCGAAGGTACCGTTTGTACCCATTGTAGCCGGACTATTCTCAAGAGTGAGATTGTCAAACAGTCCGCTGATCATGCTGTTGATATCGCTAGGGATGTCGCCAACAGTATTTTTGGAAAGAATCTTAAATAATTTTTTAAGTTTTTCTCTTACAGGTTCGGCATTCATGTAGAGTGCCGTCTTTAATTGTTTATTCATAAATTTATATCCTCGGCTTAACTTTCGTCACTCACCATAGGCCACTTCGCAAAATGACCTATAATTAGTGTTGTTTGCGTTTGTACAGTCTGGTATGACTGCCTGTCCCTTGACATTGCTGTCTTGCAAAGAGCGGATCGCACCCAATGCAACGTGCATAACTACACTCATACAGACATAACGCGCTGTACATTCCGACTTTCTAAATTGTTAAAGAGCGATGGTGTGGTATGCTTTAACATCTATATGTTAAGATTTCTTCTTTAATATTAAGTTTACTAAACATTTTTGTCAAGAGTTATGTTAAGAAAAATAAACTTTATTTAATGGAAAAATAAAAACCTACTTTTAACGTAGGTTTTTAGGGAGAGAATTGAGCGTGGAAAATTTTAAAGGAGAACTGAGTACCAAAAAACTTTACCCATTATTTTTATATTGCTTATATCAGATCCTATATAGTCTTCATCAGCGTATTCATCTCTATTATATGATCTGATTCGTATACCTCCAGGTATACGGTATAAGATTTTAACACGTAACATACCTTTATGTTCAATAGCATACATTTGACCATCTTTTATGTTAACGTCTGATGTATCTATCCCTGCAGTGGCTCCGTCAGGGACAACAGGCTCCATACTATTGCCAGTAATACTTACACAAGCAGCGGTTGCGGGATCAACACCTGCTTTTCGGAGGGTTGAATACGCAAAACGTAATTTATACCCATTGTTATCTAGTGTAACAAAAGTGCCTTTTCCGGCCGATAATGATATTTCCTTAAAAAATGGGAGTTCAATTTCATCTTCACCTAGTGGTGTTTTTGAATCCCACGGTGCAAAATTACCAATAATTTTTGCGTTTGCCAGTGGAGCGTTTACTTCAGCATTTTTTTCATTACCATCAAGCAGCCATTCGATGGTTACACCAAGCGCTTTAGCCAAACTAACAAGATTTTTACCGTTTGGCTCTGTAGTACCCGATTCCCATTGAGATATAGTTGCTTTTGATACGCCAATTCGCTTCCCTAAAGATTCTTGAGTCATTTTATTGTTATTGCGAGCTTGACGAATTCTTTCACATTGCATGGTTTTATCCCCTAAATAAGTTTAGATAGCTTAACTCTTTTGATGTTATGTTATCTTGACTTATTTGTTTAGTATTCTTAACATGATACTTATATCTTTTGGAGGCGGTAATTATGAAGAAAAGTGAAGCTATTTATTTTGCTGGTAATAAGACTAATTTAGCAAAGTTATTAAAAATAACAAAAAGCGCAGTCTCACAATGGGGTGATGATATTCCAGAGTTACGCGCATTACAGCTTGAAAAACTGGTTAATGATAAGAATAACACTAAGGCCAAATAACCCATGCAAATAAATTATTCTGTCGGGCGTAGTGTGAGTGATCAGCGCCCGAGGACTGCTGTTGCTGGCTCTTTTGCCGAGTATCAGCAGGCGATCAAAAATTTAACCAAGCCTATTAATATTAGTCCCACCGATACAAAAGCCATTTTCGATAAAAAGAAAAAAGCGCTTAATTATATCTGGGGCGCGATGAAAAGCGCCAAAAAAGGGCGTAATGCGCTCAATGCAGGTAAACGCCGCGTGCTATGGCTTGACATGGATGGTTGTACGTTAGCGGCGTGGGAAATGCTCACAGGCATTCTCAGTTTTTATCAATGTTTTGCCTATACCACCGCCAGTCATGAACATCCTATTGCGCAGGGTGAGCAACGCTGGCGTATTGGTTTTTTGTTATCCCGTGAGGTGACTGCATTAGAGTACAAAACACTAGGCCCACGCATTGAGCAGGAGTTGATGGATTGTTTCGAATTGCTCAGTGATCTGGCGATTAAGTGGGATAATTCAGTCTATGAACCTTCGCATATGATTTTTGCACCGCATGAAGGGGCAAAGTATGAAAGTTTTGAAGGCGCAGTGGTTGATGTTGATACGCTTTTAGCCTCGGATAATACGCCTGTTATTGAGCAGGTTGATCTCCCTAAGCCCGATAATGACGATTTAACCCGTTTAGTCGATTTGCAAAATATCAATGACCAGACGTTTGAAGATTTACGTTCCGCATTATGGTATCCGAAAATATTAAACCAGGCGGAGAACTACCCTTCATGGGTGGATATGGGTAATCGCCTCGCCTGGTTTAAAGGTACAACTTTTGAAGATGAAGCTAAAAAGATGTGGCTTGATTGGTCTTCTGCGGCCGATAAAGGAAACTTATCCGCTGCAGAAGCCAAATGGCCTGAACTATGTGCCGAAAGAACAGGCTATCAAGCGGTATTCAGTTTAGCGCAAAAAGCAGGCTGGGTAAATCCCGGGTCAGTGCGATTGAAAACGGGGGTTGCTACAGTGGATGAGTTCGACGATCTAACAGACCCTACTGAAAATTCAAAATGGCCTACGTTTAAACGCAATAAAACGTCAGGCCAAATAGAAGCCACCATTGATAATGCGGCTAAGGCCGTCATGTGCCCTGATTTTGTCGGTGTAGAAATTCGGTTTGATACTTTCCGTGATGAGATCATGTTTGCGCCTGTTGGCACTAAAGCGTGGCAAACCTTTACTGATGCTGATTATTCCCGATTGCGTATCACAATGGAAAAGCGAGGCTTTAAAGCGGTTGGGCGAGAGTTAATTCGCGATGTGGTATTGCTGGCAGCGGATGAAAACCCCTTTGATTCAGCAATGGAATGGATAAAAAGCCTCGAATGGGACGGCATACCCCGTATCGAAAAGTTTTATCATACCCATTTTGGTACTGAAGATAGCGCTTATACGCGTGTGGTATCGCGCTATATGTGGACAGCCCTTGCGGGACGCGTGTTAAAGCCGGGTATCAAAGCGGATATGGTGCCGATCCTGGTAGGTGCTCAAGGTTCTGGAAAATCTTCTGGCGTGGCGGCGTTATCCCCTGATCCGGCTTTTTTCACTGAAATTTCCTTTGCGGAAAAAGATGATGATCTGGCGCGTAAGATGCGAGGCTGTCTGGTGGCAGAAATTAGTGAATTACGCGGACTTAATACTAAAGAACTGGAATCCATCAAAGCCTTTGTTACCCGGACACATGAAAAGTGGATCCCCAAGTTTAAAGAATTCGCCACCCAATTCCCCAGACGCTCATTGAGTATTGGTACCACCAACGAAGATGAATTTTTAGGCGACAAAACCGGTAATCGGCGTTGGCTGCCGGTTGAAGTCGGAAAAATGGATGTAGAAGGTATCAAAAAGGATATGATTCAACTTTGGGCAGAAGCGCGCGAACTATTTAACAAAACAGGAATTCAATTTCAAGAAGCAGAACAATTGGCTAATCAAGTACATGAAAAATATTTTATCAAAGATGCATGGCAGGAAATTATCGAACGTTGGTTAGATGAGCCAGATTTAATGACCGGACAAAAACCACGGGCACGGCAATTTTTACGCACAGCGGATATTTTGCGTGAAGCTCTGAACCTGGAACCGAAAAATATATCGCGACGTGAACAAATGCGCATTGGTAATGTTTTGCAAAATTGTGGGTATAAAACGGAAAGAATTTATATTGATGGAATACAAACGCGCGTTTTTTCACCAAAACAAGACAACCAAGACAACCTCGGTTAGTTAGGTTGTCTTGTTTAACTAATTGATTTTAAAGGCGTAAGACAACCAAGACAACCAAGACAACCTTTTTTGAAACCAATACGCGCGTTAGTAATATATGTCCTTAAAAAGTATTAATAGAAATAGGTTGTCTTGGTTGTCTTGCGGGGGTAAAGAAGAAATATTCCCGTTCACAACAGGAGCGAAAAAACCATGAGCAGAGACATCGAGAAAATACTTTTACACTGGGGCGGTTTGTGTGCCGGTAATCCGTATGCCGCGGTAAGCTGACAAATTCACACTCCCACGAGTTTCGCACCAATAAAAAAACGCTCTATTTTTAAGTTTAATTCAGCATGATATATAAATAGTCAAAACCTTATAAATCAAATACAACTTATTGTAATTTAATAAAATTTATGTTTTTTAGTAACTTGCAGATTAATCATTGCTTTTAAGCCATTTTTAGAATTTTATATGCCTGTGCGAAACTCGTGACTCCAAAACATTTCGAATAAAGCAAATTAGTACCACTGAGGGTAAAATACGATGCGCAGAGATATTCAACAAGTGCTAGAACGATGGGGAACCTGGGCCCGTGATAACAACACTGGGATAGACTGGTCGCCGATAGCCGCCGGTTTTAAGGGACTACTCCCCTTGCGTCCCTCCCTGCGCCCTTCGTGCTCGGATGATGATGGTCTGATTATTGATAATTGTGTTTTACAACTGCAAAAAGTACGACAACCGGAAGAGCTCAGTTTAATTATTGCATATTACGTCAAGGGCTATTCGAAGCGGGCCATCGCTCGCCGACGTCGGGTGGATGAGCGGCTGATACGGGCAAAATTACAGATTGCCGAAGGGTTTATTGATGGTTGCTTATCGCTGCTGGCTGTGCGATTAGACATGGACCCCGAGGTTAAAATTTATTCGCCACAAAAAACTGAAAAAAGGATTAGTGCGGTCCGCAAAAAGTTTGTTAATGTGCTATGAGTTGGCAATTTAGCTAGAAGGAATACAATCAAAGTAGTGCGCTGACAGTTCCATCGCAAGGCATAAATGATTCAACAGTTTTGTTACC
>NZ_NHNG01000600.1:0-5324 GCF_002287155.1 Arsenophonus sp. ENCA | reverse complement strand
CTAAGAACCGCGAATGTCGATGCTTATCAGTGCGGGTTTCAAATCCAACCTGTAACCAATCAACATTTAATTACCGAGCGCATCTAACTCTTCATCAGACAGACCAGTAGACGCCTTAATAATTGAACGATCTACACCATTAGCCAAGAATTGCTTTGCTAGCTGGCGGGTAGTCTCTTGTGCGCCATCCTGTCGGCCTAGCTGGTAGCCTTTCTGTTCGCCGTCTTGTTGACCTAGCTGGTAGCCTCTAGCCTCACCTCTAGCTTCACCTTTAGCCTCAAGCTGTTCTGCAATTGTCATCATATCCTCCCGATAACTGGGTGCATGTTCTGCGAGTTTACGAATGAACGTCTCGCCGTCTGCGGTCTAGAGAGGTAAAAAGTTCCTTCGGTTATAGTGTGTCTAGTTCAGCATCAGAAAGGCCAGTAGCAATCTTTATCAGATTTCGTTCTGCGCCGTTGGCTAGCAACTGTTGAGCTATTTTAGTCGAAGCATCCTTTTGGCCTAACTGGTAGCCCTCTTGCTTGCCTTGCTGGATACCTTGTTGGATGCCTCTAGCTTCACCTTTAGCTTCAAGTTGTTCTGCAATTGTCATCATATCCTCCCGATAACTGGGTGCATGTTCTGCGAGTTTACGAATGAACGTCTCGCCGTCTGCGGTATTGCCAGCCACTAATAGATAGTGCATCAAAGTATTACACTGTTCTTTGGAATATTGCCATTGTTCCAATAAATGAGCCAGTTCTACTGCAAATTCTAGCATATCACGGGTGCGAATGTGCTTYTGSACGAKYTCCATCAGCGCCACCTTTCGATGGCTTAAGATTTCCTCGTCTTCTATCACTCACGAGTTTCGCACCAATAAAAAAACGCTCTATTTTTAAGTTTAATTCAGCATGATATATAAATAGTCAAAACCTTATAAATCAAATACAACTTATTGTAATTTAAGAAAATTTATGTTTTTTAGTAACTTGCAGATTAATCATTGCTTTTAAGCCATTTTTAGAATTTTATATGCCTGTGCGAAACTCGTGTAACTAAAGGATGATGATGATTGAAACTAGTGCCTAGCTTTAGCATATTATTTAAATAAGCATAGCTGCTATATTGATAATCCTGAATAGTGTACCAATCGATAAAGCTACATTTTTTATAGGCAGCCGATTGATTGTATTCATTCATTGTTGATACAAAATTAATTTTAGATTTATTTTCAATATAATCTTTATCGTAGAGTGGTGTTAAAAGTGCTAAAGCTTCATCATAAGAGTGTAACGGGTGACTAATATTTTCATTAGTACAGAGTGAATTCAGAAAATAAATATGTTGTTTTTCAATAGTCGAAATCGACGGAGAGGCTCTTTGGGAATCAAATTGGTAATTAGGTAATGGATTAACGTTTATTTTATTAATGGAGAACATAACTTTCCTACGTTTAAGTCGTTAACTTTAACCATATTGTAAGGAAGTAATCAATTTTAAAAAGTGACGGGTTAACCAGAATAAATTAAGCAATGTACCTAATTCATGTAATATTTATTTGCTTTAAAATTAATTAAATAACTCGATTAATAAATAAATTATTTACCAGCAAAAATCTAAATTTGATCATAGTATTATGCGTTTTTGTCAGCTAAAAATGAATTTTAGTGAGAAAGTACTGGAGTCAATAAATTTCGTCATGTATAATATCGCCGCAATATTTTATCTTTTTCCAAATTCTGCCCGGTGAGATATTGCTTATGCTACGTATTAAGAAAGAAGCACTAACATTCGATGATGTATTGTTAGTTCCTGCACACTCAGATGTATTACCAAATACTGCTGATTTATCAACTCAATTAACTACCTCGATCCGTTTAAATATTCCTATGCTTTCTGCCGCCATGGATACCGTGACTGAAGCAGATTTAGCTATCGCATTAGCCCAAGAGGGCGGAATTGGTTTCATTCATAAAAATATGCCAATTGAGCGTCAAGCAGAAGAAGTTCGCCGGGTTAAAAAGTATGAAAGTGGCATTGTTATCGATCCGGTTACCGTCACACCCGAAACCACAATTCGTGAAGTCTATGAAATGGCTGAGCGTAATGGTTTTGCTGGTTATCCTGTGGTTAATAATAATAAAGAATTGGTTGGTATCATTACTGGCCGTGATATCCGTTTTGTGACGGATTTGGATCAGCCGGTTACGGCGGTTATGACAGCTAAACCCAATTTGGTTACGGTCAAAGAGGGTGAATCCCGTGATGTGGTTTTGCAAAAATTGCATGAAAGACGTATTGAAAAAGCATTGGTGGTTGATGATAACTTTCACCTATTTGGTATGATCACTGTAAAAGATTTTCAGAAAGCTGAACGCAAGCCCAATGCATGTAAAGATGAGCAAGGTCGCTTGCGAGTAGGCGCAGCGGTTGGCGCTGGAGCGAATAATGAACAACGTATTGAGGCATTAGTGGCAGCCGGTGTTGATGTGCTGTTAATTGACTCTTCCCATGGACATTCACAAGGGGTTTTACAACGTATTCGTGAAACGAGAGCAAAATATCCTGATTTGCCGATTATTGGTGGTAATGTTGCCACCGGCGAAGGAGCTAAAGCTTTGGTTCAAGCAGGTGCCAGTGCGGTGAAAGTCGGTATTGGCCCGGGTTCTATCTGTACAACGCGAATTGTCACTGGTGTTGGTGTACCTCAGATCACTGCTATTGCCGATGCCGTTGAGGCACTGAGAGGCATGAATATACCGGTAATTGCTGATGGAGGTATTCGCTTCTCAGGTGATATTGCTAAAGCACTGGCTGCCGGCGCCTCTTGCGTTATGGTTGGCTCAATGCTTGCCGGTACTGAGGAGTCACCCGGTGAAACTATCTTGTTTCAAGGACGCTCTTATAAAGCCTACCGAGGAATGGGTTCATTAGGTGCAATGTCGAAAGGCTCTTCCGATCGTTACTTCCAAACCGATAATGCTGCAGATAAATTGGTACCTGAAGGCATCGAAGGACGGGTTGCTTATAAAGGATTTTTGAAGAATATTATTCATCAGCAAATGGGCGGACTTCGTTCTTGTATGGGATTGACAGGTTGTGCCACGATTGATGAATTAAGAAGCAAAGCAGAATTTGTGCGAATTAGCGGCGCCGGTATTCAAGAGAGTCATGTACATGATGTTACTATCACCAAAGAATCACCTAATTATCGTTTAGGTTAATTATTTTATTAGCGGTTTTTGCTATAAACCGTCAAATTATTATTTGTTTTGGAATTATCTTTAGATGACAACTGACATTCATCAATACCGAATTTTGATCCTCGATTTTGGTTCACAATACACGCAATTAATTGCTCGTCGTATTCGTGAAATTGGCGTTTATTGTGAACTTTGGGCTTGGGATGTTTCCGAAGCACAAATCCGTGAATTTAATCCTAATGGAATTATTCTTTCAGGCGGGCCGGAGAGTACCACCGAACTAAATAGCCCACGTGCACCGGAGTATGTTTTTCAGGCTGGCGTTCCGGTATTAGGTATTTGTTATGGTATGCAAACGATGTCCATCCAATTAGGTGGGCAAGTTGAGGTGTCTGGCGAGCGAGAGTTCGGTTATGCCCAGGTGTCCATTCAACAATCCTGTGAACTATTTCGCGATATTTATGACAGCTTAGGTGTAGATGGTAAACCACTGCTAGATGTCTGGATGAGTCATGGCGATAAAGTGACGGCAATTCCAGCTGATTTTAAAGTTATCGCCAGTACCGATAGCTGCCCATTTGCCATTATGGCTAATGAAGAAAAACGTTTCTATGGTGTTCAGTTTCATCCTGAAGTGACTCACACTCATCAAGGCGCAGCTATTCTACAGCGTTTTGTATTAGATATTTGCCGCTGTGAAGCTCGTTGGACGGCGGCGGCGATTGTTGAAGATACGGTACAGCGCTTGAAGGCTCAGATTGGTGATGATCAGGCTATTCTGGCATTATCAGGCGGTGTTGATTCATCGGTTACTGCTTTATTACTCAATCGTGCTATTGGTAAGCAGCTCACTTGTGTGTTTGTTGATAATGGTTTGTTACGCTTAAATGAAGCGCAGCAAGTTATGGCCATGTTTGCCGGTAAATTTGATCTTAATATTATTCATGTGGCCGCAGAAGAGCGCTTTCTTAGCGCATTGGCAGGGATTGATGAGCCAGAATTAAAACGTAAAGCGATCGGCCGCGTTTTTATTGAAGTATTTGATGAGCAAGCGGCGAAACAAACGCAAGTAAAATGGTTGGCTCAGGGTACTATTTATCCGGACGTAATCGAATCTGCCGCTTCAGCAACCGGCAAAGCGCATGTCATAAAATCTCACCATAACGTGGGTGGCTTACCAGCAGAAATGAAACTGGGATTAGTTGAGCCATTAAAAGAGTTATTTAAAGATGAGGTGCGCAAAGTGGGCCTGGAGTTAGGACTTCCTTATGACATGTTATACCGTCACCCATTTCCTGGCCCAGGCTTAGGTGTGCGGGTACTAGGTGAGGTGAAGAAAGCCTATTGTGATTTGTTACGTCAGGCAGATGCAATTTTCATTGAAGAATTACATAAAGCTGATCTTTATCATAAAGTCAGCCAAGCTTTCACTGTTTTTCTGCCGGTACGCTCTGTTGGCGTAATGGGAGATGGCCGAAAATATGACTGGGTTGTGTCATTGCGCGCGGTTGAAACTATTGATTTCATGACTGCCGATTGGGCCCATTTGCCCTATGATTTTCTTGGCCGGGTGTCAAATAGAATTATCAATGAAGTGGCCGGTATCTCTCGAGTAGTTTACGATATTAGCGGCAAACCACCAGCGACGATTGAGTGGGAATAAAAACGCCGATTGCCAAAATAACTTTATATTAACAACCCAGTAAAAAATTTTTACTGGGTTGTTTGTTACTGAGAATTATATTGTTATTTTAATAAGAAAATAATTAAATATCTTATTTAAAAATTAAAGCAAAATACCAATTCTAATTAATTTGATTAATGTTTTTTCCATGTTATATAACATGGCTGTGTGAAAATTTATTTTATTTTTTAACTAAACATTAAATATGAAATTCATGTTTTATAAAACTTTAATTAAGTTTTTAATTTCATTAAAAATAATTATTATTTATTTATATTTATTAGTTATTTGTCAAAAATATTGTAAGTGTTTTTTTAAGCGTTAATGATCAGACGTGAGATATTTAAAACGAAAACGTGAGATAAATGTGGGGAGATCCGGGGAGATGTGGGGAGTTCTGAGATGGAAAGTGTAATTCTATTACCGTCACGGTAACAGGATTACGGATGAAG
>NZ_NHNG01000774.1:0-5496 GCF_002287155.1 Arsenophonus sp. ENCA | reverse complement strand
ATCGAGAAGTTAAACAAAATTGTGGTATTGAACGCTGTCAGGCTCGCACGAGCCGAGCGCAAAGAAATCATATTTTTCTCGCTATTTCTGCGTGGTTTGAACAACATAAACGTCGTATATCTGAAAAAATAACCCTTTATCAACAAAATTGGGACGTAATCAAAAATGCTATTGCTGAGCACATCCGTGTTTTATTAGCGTACCCAAATTAGTTTTGTGCGAAACTCGTGAGTTATAAATGTTTTGTCCAAAAGCAAAATTCCAGTTTCCCGCTAGAAATGAGGTTTCTGTTATTTTTGTCAGTAGTTTTTTTTGCTCATCAGCGTAAGCCAGCTTCACAAAAGTAGAGCCGTCATCACAAAATATCTTTTGCATAAAAAAATCCTTATTGGTATTAATTTTATTACCAATAATAAACCAAAAGTTAAGAAAATCAAAATAAAAACGCAAAATAAACCCAATTTGGTTAAATAAATAAAACCATTTAACAAAAACACCAAAACAAAAAACCAATTTGGTTTTATTTTGGTGTTATTTTTAATAAGAAATTTATTTGATTTCGCCCACTCTTTGCAGGATTTTAAATGCGGTAGCTTTTTGTTTCGGCGAAATGTTATTCCATTGCCGATATGAAGTGATGACGTTATTTAAAAAACGGATTTCCCAATTTGTTAATGTCGGATATTTTTTCCACAAAGTGGCATTTTCAGCATGAGAAATTAATTCAGATTCTTTCATTTATCTTTTTTCGCCGTGCCAAACGTTGCAAATTATCCTCAACATCCACTTTGGTGACCTCTCCTGCTATCTGACCGTCTTTGTCATAACGACTAGCCCCTAACTGGATAAGTACCCGATAATCAGCGTGATAACCAATACTGCCTAAACAGGCTCTCAAACGCCTTCTGGCTATTGGGAAGCCCTTTTCTTTCACTTCTTGCCACATATCTTGTTGTATACCAATTTTCATGGGTCTCAATTGATTCTCAGGAAATAGAATAGGCCAAAAAGTGGTTATCTGTAAGATTGCCTCTTCCAATGGTAATCGCTTTTTAGGCGGTATTGGTGGTTTTGGAATTTTAACCTTCACTTCCTGTTTAGGTTTTTCAACCTTCTTGGGTTGAGGTTTTACTACCTTTTGGGGTTTCGGTTTTTTTGCCTGTTTTTTCGGGGCAGCATTGACCCATACCTTTTTACGGTAAACTGAGTTACTTTGGGGCTGCTCTTCTTGTGAAGCCTTTCTAGGTCGATTTAGGGTTAATTTCTTACGCTCGGTCATAATTTAATCTTTAAACAGGTTACTCATTTCAGTATCAGTGAGACCCGTTGATAGTTTCACTATATCTCTTTCTACGCCTTTCTCAAGAAGTTGGCGCGCTATCTTCATCGATGCCTGTTTTTCGCCTTCAAGTTTACCTTCTTGAACGCCATCATTTTTGCCTAATTGATAGCCTTCCAGTTTGCCTTTTTGTAATCCTTTTTGTAATCCTTTTTGTAATCCTTCTTGTAATCCTTCTCGCCTTAATGCTTGAGCAATAGTCATAAGTGCTCCTTCGTGTTTCTCTGATTTTTTGGCTATATGGGTGATAAATTCCATTGGTTTTTTTGCGTTACCTTCCTGGATGAGATAGTTAAACATCGTGATAACCTGATTATCGGTATAATAATTATACGACAACAGTTTAACAATGCTATCCACTAACTCGGTCATATCCCTTCTGCGGATGTGCTTTTGGATGAGGGTCAACAAAGCCATTCGCTTATGCTTCATAATCTGACCGTCTTCTAGCGTTGTCACATCTGCTAATCGAAACGGTTGAGTATAGATACGCTCTGCGAGTTTTCTGTCATGAAAACAGTCAAGCCAATGAGTGCTATAGGGATAAGGACTTTTTTCACCTGTGTAAAACAGGATAGGAAACACTAACGGTAATTTTTTGTGGCCAGCCTCTAAATGCTTCTGCATCGCTGCCATGCTATAACGCATGAGTCGCCATGCCATCAGTTTATCCGGTGTCGATTGATGCTCAATCAATAGGTAGACATAACCTTTCCCCTGTTGAGTATTCACCGAATAGAGAATATCGCTCTGGTAGTTTCTCATTTCACTATCGACAAATGATCCAGATTCCACTTTTAGGCTATCTAAGTCACACAGCGACTTAATCTCATCAGGAAGCCAAATGTCGAAGAAGTCTTTTGCCGTCTCTTTTTCACTTAAAAACTGCTTGAATACGCTGTCGTGTGGCGTTGGGGTGAATTTTTTACTCATCCGATATCTTCAATGATGGCTAGCGTCAGATTGAATTATGGCAAACAAACCCGCTATATTAAATACGCTATTTATTCATTACCTATCAGACATCATAATCCAGCCATACAAAAACGCACCCTATCTTCTCAGGTGCGTTTATTTTTTGTTACTGGTATCTTTTTATGGATAATCATAGGAAAAACGCTCAAAATCGATTACAGGCGGTTTTACAAGCATTCCTGAGTTAGGCTTGTGTCGACTTTTCATTTTCAGCAACTTTGGTCAGGATATTTACCAACAATTTATTGATGATAAGAGTCCTCTTCGCTCTGGTCGCGGAAACATACAGTAAATTCACTTCATCTCTAAAGGCTGCTTTGTCCATATCAGGGTCAAAAAGATTATTTGGAAAGTCATTATTGATTTCGACGATATCCCACTCCAGTCCCTTTGCTCGGTGGGCAGTGGTAACCGTAACCGTTGCTTCATCTTCAGTGTCTACCGTTCGTTTGCGTAAAACATCCACTTTCTTTGGTAACGGGGTAAATTTTTCGATGATTTTGATAGATTGCAACATTTCTTGGTCACCACTGGCATTCGCCATGCGCTTATAATTCGAATAATCATGATATTCGGTATAAAGCCGTTGGTTACTCATCTTCTTTCGCTTACCGAGTGAAAACCAGTGAAGGTTAATTAATTCATCGATACGATAAGCCGCTATCCCATTAACCCAATAGATAGTGGCTTTTTTGCTACTGGCTTCCAGCGCCGAACCAATTACTCCTGCTATCGTTCGACTGAGTATGGCTCGGTGAGGAAAGCCTTGCTTAGGTATATCAATGAGAATGTCATCTTTTTCACCTCTGCCAACCACCTGATGAGTTTCACCGTTCATTGCCAGTAATGCATTAGCCACATCCGCAATACAGGCACCAAAGCGAAAACTATGGGTTAACCAGAGACGGTCAGCATCCGTAAGCAAAGGGGCTTTTAACGCATCGACCGCCCCTCGAAAGCGATAAATCTGTTGATGAGCATCACCCACCATCACTAACTTCGTGGTTTGACGAAAAACAATATCGTGAGTAA
The DNA here is from genome assembly GCF_002287155.1 of Arsenophonus sp. ENCA. NCBI lineage: Bacteria > Pseudomonadati > Pseudomonadota > Gammaproteobacteria > Enterobacterales > Morganellaceae > Arsenophonus > Arsenophonus sp. ENCA. The sequence continues at coordinate 2,150 of NZ_NHNG01000774.1, read as the reverse complement.
CCGGATTAGCGTCTTGCGCTTCATCAAACAAAATAATGTCAAAACGAGTGGAAAGGTTAGGTTGGGAGAGTTGGTACAATTTTAAATACATATCATGAATAACGGGGAAATTATCAGCAAGGTCAATCATTCGATGCCAGAGCCGTTCGCTCTGCCTGACGACATCATTAGCGGTAAATGATTTTTTAACTTCCCCCATCAATATTGAAGGACAGTGACGTAACATAATCTGACTATCTACGCTGCACATAAAGTTATTTAAGGTGTCTTGAATGGCTTTTACGTATAACCAATCATCACTCTGAGTAGCATTGGCAATATCAAAAAGGCGTAAGGAATTTGTTAATCGATTAGCGTAATTTCTACCAAAGCCAGGCCATGCCAGTTGATGGGAGGTTTTACAAAGCACATTAGCGGGAAATTTCTCGTCCGCCTCTTCTCTCACTGAGCGATTAAACGCAATGTAGAGCATCCTAAGCGCCGGATGTTTTTCGGCGTATTTCACTAACGTTGAGGTTTTTCCTGTTCCGGCAAAAGCATTAACCACAAGCTTATCACCCTGCCAATCAATGACCGCTTGTTGTTCTGGCGTTGGATTTATCAAAATTTTCTCCTGCATAACTCAATGCAATAAGTTTACCAGAAATTGATTGAATAGGTGATTTGCCGGAATTTGTGCAGTTTTTTGATATTGCGTTTGACATTAGCAGAGACGTTAAAGTTAAAACCACCGATAACGCATTGTGCGAAACGATAATTTTTTGGCTGCATGAATTTACGTTTTTATCGAGAAAATCGCTCAGAATCGATTACAGCGCATTTTATGGGTATTTGTGACGGGTATTTCTGTTTTAATTTTTAAAAATGATTAGATTTATCGATTATTAATTTCTGATAACCGTGTTTTGCTGTTCAAAATCGTTCAGTTTCGGACATCCTACAAAACACCTGTACGAAAATAGTCAAAGTGTATTTTATACAGACGCTTTAGTTCATACATCGTTTTCGGTCAGTTATTTGACAGCTTCTTTCAAAGTCTTACCCGCTTTAAAACTGGGTACGTTTGCAGCAGCAATCTGTATAACCTTGCCTGTTTGTGGATTGCGTCCATCTCTGGCTGCTCGTTGCTTCATCTGAAAGCTGCCAAAGCCAACTAGCTGTAGATCATCGCCAGCCTTTAGCGCTTCTGTCACGGTTTCAATGAAAGCGTTCAGTGCCTTCTCTGAATCTTTTTTGGTTAAGTCAGCTTTTTCAGCGATTTGATTAATGAGTTCTGTTTTGTTCATGTTGTGCCTGAATTAATCGATAAGTTAATCCTAGTGATGCTAGCTGTAGCAACTGAATAGTGCAATGTTTCAGCCTTAATTAACTCAAAAAAATCTTTTTAATTAAAATCCCACCGCTCGCCACAGTCTGTGACCGAGCAAAGCGAGTGAGCAGACGAGGAAGCGGAATATCACAATTACAAAAAAGAAATACGGTCACTCAGTAGTAACATATTTTTCGGTTAGGGAGTTTTGTAAGAAGAAAAGTTATCTACAGGGGTAGCCCCGATTAAAAAGATTATATTTTTTTGATTATAAAAGATTAGCGGGCTTTTTAAGTGAATTTTTCTTTTTTTTTCTTTTATTTTCAATAAGTTACATAATCGCTTGTTAGGTTTTTTTATCTTTAAAATCAATAACTTATAAAATTACTCGGTTGAACTATTACCTTCCTATTTACTTCATTGAATGAATATAAGTTTTTGTATTTATTATCTTTATAATTTATTGAATGACTTTTTATTACAGCTATTCTGTACTTTTGGTCTTAATGTCCCGTGTTTGCGTTACAGCTATCCCGAATAAGCGTTACAGCTATCCCGAATAAAAATATCCTTATTGATAATAACACTTGTGCTTGTGCTTGTAGGTGTGCTATTATTGTTTTATTATTTCGCTGTTTTAGGAAAAATGAGTGTCATATGAAAAAAACAACAAGTGACTTCAAAGATGATATTTTAAGGCTTAGAGAACAAGGGCTTTCTTACGAGAGAATCGCGTTTTGGTTAGCTGAAAATAAAAAGTTTGAAGTTACGGCGAATGCAATACGATTGTTTATCGTAAAACAGAAAAGAATTGCAGCTATGAAAAAATGATTTCAGCCCC
>NZ_NHNG01000216.1:0-5499 GCF_002287155.1 Arsenophonus sp. ENCA | reverse complement strand
TGAGCAAAAATGGGCGCCGTCACGATAAACGCTTACTCGATAAAGTCGATATAATTCGCCATATTCCTCCTGAGGTAACCATCTGGGCAGATACCGGTTTTCAAGGTATAGATAAACAGCATCCTAATACACAAATCCCAAAAAAAGGAACTCGAAAAAGACCTTTATCGCCTGAACAAAAACAAGAAAATAAAATAATCTCGGGCATCCGTATTACAGTTGAACACGCCATCGCGGGTATCAAGCGCCTCGGTTGCATGACCCAAATTTTACGGAATCGTAGACCCTTTATTGATGATACCTTCTTACTCCTTAGCGCAGGTCTTTGGAATTTCCATCTCAGAACAGCGTAAAATTTACTTCAATCACCGAAACACCCTTATTTCACTATTAAGCAACACGCTTATAAAAAGGCAGAAGAGCGCAGCCTTAGTATTGATGAGTTCCTTTCGCTGGCTGGCATTCCTAACAGTCGGTCAGGCGAATATGTCTCACCGATAACCGCAGAAGGCTTACCCGCCGTTATCAATGCCGTTACGGTGATTAGTGAAGCGGTGGCGACGATGCCCTGTTTCCTATATCGAGTACACAATGATAAGGGCATGGAATCACGGGAATGGCTAAGTGACCACGTGGTCGATTATCTGCTCAATGAAAAACCGAATGATTGTCAAACGCCTTTTCAATTTAAACGAACCCTAATGCGCCATTGCTTACTTAATGGTAATGCCTATGCGCGTATCACATGGGGGAAAGATGGACAGCCAACGGCGTTACACCCTTATCCACCAAGTGCGGTTGTGCCTGAACGATTAAGTGAGCACCGTTACCGCTATACGATAACCGAGCCATACAGTGGTCAAGTCCGCGTCTGTCTGCAGGAAGAAATCTTACATTTACGTTACGCAACGGATGATGGCTTTATGGGACGTTCGCCCATTACCATTTGCAGGGAGACATTAGGGTTAGGGCTAGCCCAACAACGGCACGGCGCGAGTGTGATGAAGGATGGCATGATGGCCGCAGGGATTATTAAATCTAATGATTGGCTGAACGATGCCAAAGGGCAAAAAGCCCTTGATGCGCTTGAGCGTTATCGAGGGGCAAAAAATGCGGGTAAAGTGCCAATCCTTGAAGGTGGAATGGGATATGAAAAATTAGGCATGAGTAATCAAGATGCGGAATGGTTAGCATCCCGTCGTTTTACGATAGAAGATATTGCCCGTATGTTTAATGTCAGCCCTATTTTTCTGCAAGAGTATTCCAACAGCACCTACAGTAATTTTAGTGAAGCCAGTCGAGCCTTTTTAACCATTACCATGCGTCCCTGGTTAGCGAATTTCGAGCAGCAAATCAAATCTGCACTACTGCTTAATGTTCCGCAATCAGGCGTTCGTTATCAGGTGGAATTTGACACCGCCGATTTACTCAGAGCCAACCCAAGAGAGCGCTTCTTAAGTTATGAAACCGCGATTAAATCCGGTGTGATGTGCCCCAATGAAGCACGTGAACGGGAAGGCTTGCCGCCTCGTGATGGCGGTGATGAATTTAGTCAGGCGTGGAAGCAACATATTGAGGTTAAGAAACATGCGGAGCACAACGCATGAGAGCCGGACGATTAAGACATCGTATAACGATTCAGAAGAAAGAGATTATCAGGGATGATTTCGGTGGTGAGAAGATAATTTGGACTGATATAGGGAATGTTTGGGCAGAAGTAAAAAATGTCCGCGGTCAAGATCTGACTATTTTCGGTAATGTAATTAAAGAAACCATTATACGTGTTTGGATGCGCTATCGCCCTGATATCACGATTGACAACCTGATTGTGTATAAAGGCGCTAATACACGGAGTTCTCGATTCTCCATTATTCTTGTCATACCTGATCCACGTCACTCAAGACTCGAGTTGATTTGTAAGGGAGGAAGTTGATTTGACTGATGTAAAAATCCCTTTAAATGAAATCAAACAACATTGTCGATTAGAAGAGAGCTTTACGCTGGATGACAAATTATTAACTACGTATGCCGAAGCAGCACTTGAAACCTGTCAACAACATATTGGCAAACGGTTTGAGGAAGGATTGAGACTCACGCCAGCGATTAAAGTCGGATGCTTGCTCTATATCGGACTGCTCTATGAGAATCGGGAAATGGCAACGGATGTTGAGCTTAAAGAAGTTCCCTTTACGATTAAATCGTTGTGGTCAGTGTATCGAGATATCGGAGTGTATTAAATGCCATACCAACCATTAAAAAGATGTACAGAGCCAGGCTGTAGCATACGAGTTAAATCGGGTAAGTGCGAGGCGCATAAACGAGCAGCCAGACGCMGAKTAGANARAASAANGAGGAACGCATACCCAGCGTGGCTACTCSAGCCAATGGGCTAAATATCGTCTGATTTATTTGAAGGAGCATCCTCTTTGCGTGAAGTGCGAAAGTCAGGGGATATATACMCCYGCTAAAATYGTTGACCATATYATCCCAATCGATGGWGATAGYGATGTCCTGTTCTGGTGGCAAGATAACCATCAAKCATTGTGTCARGGATGTCATAACCGCAAAATTATTCAGCAAGATCCAATRACTAAAGCACAGCGTAAAGCTGGCATRTTCCGTGAGCAGGAAGAAAAAGCTGCTCATCGTAATGACTGGATACACGAGTATAACCTTAATGGAMGAATATCAGATAAATCAATTRGTTAAKGGATTACTYARACATAGCMAAGGTTATCGACGCGTTAAKCMAARCGYGAATARACMCYASGTTAARCGATTGAMTCARCGTGACCGTGARYTRATGGAATGYTTWAGGAATCAGCCTTGGAAGTRRGGGGTGGGGGAGTCAAATATGACAACGCCCTACTGCGCTGGGACCGGACGTCAATTCAATTTTTATGCGCGGTAATTTTTTGAAATGCAGTAAGGAAAACAATAAGTTATGAAAAGAGCACCCAAAGCCCCTGATTATCTAGACGACATCGCCGTTACTGAGTGGAAATCGAAGGCCAAGTTTATGGCTGAACGTGGGGACGTTAATCCAACGGATTGGAGTAGCCTTGAACTCTATTGCGTCAACTATTCCATTTACCGAAAAGCCGTCTCAGACGTTGCCACACGGGGCTTTTCTGTTGAAGGGAGTCGAGGCGCAGAGTCCCGTAATCCGGCACTGGCAGCAAAGGCGGATGCGGAGCGGGTCATGATAAAAATGGCCTCACTATTAGGTTTTGACCCTGTATCGCGTCGCCGTAATCCGGTAGAAATACAAGAAGAAGATGAACTTGACCGTTTGGCATCAATACGCTGAGGATGTCAGAAATGGCGATATTCCGGCCTGTAAACGCTTAAAACAGGCGGTTAATCGTTATTTTAATGACCTCAATAATCCCTTTTATACCTTCGATACGCTAACGGTAGCACGTTTTATCGCATTTTCCCGTCTCTGTCCCCATGTCAAAGGGCATTTACGCAGCAAACCGATTGAACTTGAACCGTGGCAGCAATTCATTTTTGCTAATTTGCTGGGTTTCAAAGATGTCACGACGGGAAGAAGAAAATATCGCAGTGCGTATATCCAAGTGCCAAGAAAGAATGCTAAGTCTACATTAGCTGCAATACTGGCTAACTGGTTTTTAATCATGGAAGAGGGGCAACAGGATATTTATACGGCAGCCGTGAGTCGTGACCAGGCACGCATTGTTTTTGATGATGCCCGTCAGATGTGTTTGTTATCGCCTTCCTTAAAGAAACGGCTGACCATCCAGCAACATAAAATAATTTATCCTAAAAATAACAGTTTGCTAAAGCCGCTTGCTGCAAAAGCGGCTACCATTGAGGGCACTAATCCGAGTCTGGCTATCGTCGATGAGTACCATCTACATCCTGATAATGCCGTTTATTCTGCTTTAGAGCTTGGCATGGGGGCACGCCCCGAAGCGCTACTTTTTGCCATTACCACCGCAGGGAGTAATGTCATTTCAGCCTGTAAACAGCATTATGATTATTGTTGTCAGATATTGGATGGTGAAGCGCAGAATGAATCACTCTTTGCCCTGATTTATGAACTGGACGAAGACAGTGAATTTGATGATGAGCACAACTGGGTTAAAGCCAATCCTAATCTCAATGTTTCTGTAGAAAGTCATGCATTAACCGATACGATAAAAAAAGCAAGGGGAATTCCCTCTCAATGGACAGAGATGTTAACCAAACGGTTTAATATCTGGTGTCAGGGTCAAACGCCGTGGATGGGTGAAGGGGCTTGGACAGCCTGTCAACGGGACTACAGGGAAACCGATTTAAAAGGACAAACCTGTTATGCAGGGATGGACTTATCCTCAACAAATGATATTCACGAGTTTCGCACAGGCATATAAAATTCTAAAAATGGCTTAAAAGCAATGATTAATCTGCAAGTTACTAAAAAACATAAATTTTCTTAAATTACAATAAGTTGTATTTGATTTATAAGGTTTTGACTATTTATATATCATGCTGAATTAAACTTAAAAATAGAGCGTTTTTTTATTGGTGCGAAACTCGTGCCATTTTCTCAACGAGTAAAGCCACATCTTTTCGTAGTACTTCATGACCGCAATAATTCATTTTTTTTATTTCCTTCTTTAAGCAACACGACGAGTACGCAAAGCAGCAATACGTTGTTGACCAATGGCATGATATTCAGCAAGAAGCTCAATACCGATATAACGCCGTCCTGAAAGCGCAGCAGCGATACAGGTAGAGCCAGAACCCGCAAACGGATCGAGTACAATAGCGTAAGGTTGCGTAAAAGACTCTATGAGCGGTTGTAAGCTACTAACGGGCTTTTGAGTTGGATGATAAAGATTGCCTGTATATTGCCATCACTGTACGTCTCTCATTGGCTTTACTGGCATCACAGGACGGCCTTTCGCAAGCAGATAAGCATTTTCGTGGCTGTGCCCCAAAAAACCAGTTTTTGACGTATAGCGTTTCTTGAAAACGAGATGACCAACAATACGGAAGCCGGATTTTTTCCAGGCATCAACAAATTTCTCAACCAGATTCCAGCCGTAAAAACTGACCATCAGACTATTGGGCTTCAATACACGAAACATTTGTTGACAGGCGGGCTTTAGCCATTCGTCGTTTTTATCGTTGGCAATTGAGCGCCCTGACCTGTCGGTATAATCAACCAGATAAGGCGGATCAGTCAGTATAAAATCGATTGCATTATCAGGAAAAGTTGACATAATTTTCTGGCTGTCGCCTTGTATAAATCGGGACATTAAGCGTGTTGCTTAATAGTGAAATAAGGGTATTTCGGTGATTGAAGTAAATTTTAGGCTGTTCTGAGATGGAAATTCCAAAGACCGGCACTAAGGAGTAAAAAGGTATCATCAATAAAGGGTCTACGATTCCGTAAAATTTGGGTCATACAACCGAAGCGCTTGATACCCGCGATGGCGTGTTCAACCGTAATACGGATGCCCGAGATTATTTTATTTTCTTGTTTTT
>NZ_NHNG01000804.1:0-2639 GCF_002287155.1 Arsenophonus sp. ENCA | reverse complement strand
GCGTTGCAGAATGCGCTACGGGTAATGGCATTTTGACGACAATACTGAGTTGGATTTAATCCGGAATATTCTTGAGCTTCAATGATAGCTCGCCATTTCTCGTCTGTACGGTAAATTCCCATCTAATCACGAGTTTCGCACCAATAAAAAAACGCTCTATTTTTAAGTTTAATTCAGCATGATATATAAATAGTCAAAACCTTATAAATCAAATACAACTTATTGTAATTTAAGAAAATTTATGTTTTTTAGTAACTTGCAGATTAATCATTGCTTTTAAGCCATTTTTAGAATTTTATATGCCTGTGCGAAACTCGTGTCACTGTCAGATCAACGAGAGGGAATGCCTGAGAATACACAGACTCAGCCAGCTTACGGTCGCTAAAGCAGTTTAACCAATGCGTTGTATAGGGATAGGGTGATTGAGTTCCATGATAGAAGAGTAGAGGGATCACCACAGGTAATTGCTTGTTTCCTTGCTCCAAATGGCGTTGCATAGCGGTTACGGCGTAACGTAGAAGTCTGAAAGCCATCATTGGCTCAGGGCGGCTCTGGTGCTCAATCACGCAGTAGATCAGCCCTTCACCCTGTGCGGTTTTCAGTGAGTAAAGCATATCGCTACAGTGTGACCGCAAGTCGTCCTCGATAAACGAACCTGAGCACATGGTTAACGTGGTTAAGTCGCACTGCTGGCGTAAATGTTCCGGTAAGTGAATAGCTAGAAAGTCTCTTGCAACAGACAAATCACCGAGAAACTTCTTAAAAAACCCGTCATGGTGCGAAAGTGGGGAAGTCATCAATACTCCTTACGTTTTCACCATGATAGAGTTAATCATCGAGTCAATCAATCTGGCTGCTGATTAAGATATAAAAAAACCAGCAAGGAAGAAGCTGGTTTGAAATTTTCCCTGGTGTAGGGCAAGAAGTTTGAACATTTTAGATTTGTGGCATGTATTAATTCGCAATTAGTATTAAATGTTTTAAAAATTGATGCATGGGGGAAAATCCCCGTAGTTAATTTGTTTTTCTTCAACGCCAAAAAGACCAGCACAACAGCACTGGTCATGATTTTTACCATTGACAAATGGGAGTGAATTTATTGTTTTTTCACTGAACAGCCAGATAAGGCAAGAAACGATAAGCGAACCTGAAATATTGAAAGCATATCGTTTAGTGAATAAAGATCATATCTTGCTTTGATATCTTCAAGTGAATGTTCCACAGTTCTATATGCAACATTCCTCGCAGATGCGATCTCTTTCTTTGATAGCCCAAGAGAGAATAACATTGCTGTCTCAAGTTGCTCTTTAGTGGTCAGTTCAGGAAATACATTGCTGAATTGTTCAATTTGCTTTACATCGAAGGTTTTCATGCTACACCCCCAACTTTCAGGATTTTTATACGCTGGCGTGAGGTTAAGTTGTTTGAAATGTGAGCAAATTTTACTAATATTGATGGTTGTGCTTCACATAGGAGCACACGAAAGATAGACTTCATCATAGCCTTATTCCTATCAATGCTAGGTTTAGGGTCAGGTGCTTGTTGTGGTTGACGCCACTTCAAGTACCGCAGATTTAAAAATCAATATTCTTCATATTCATAGCTAATTCTAACTTCTACTGCCTTTCGTCTTATACGTTTTATCACCTCCATTTTTATGACATTGAACTCTGTTTTCTCAATAATTTTAGATATTGCCCTTTTAAAATATAAGTTGTTAAAATGCTTATGTTCTTTATACGTTGCCATATCAGATATACCAAGATCTGACTTCAAATCATCAAGAGAAATATCAAAGTACTTTACCTTTCCGGCACTTATTTTCTCTCTGACACGAGTTTCGCACAGGCATATAAAATTCTAAAAATGGCTTAAAAGCAATGATTAATCTGCAAGTTACTAAAAAACATAAATTTTATTAAATTACAATAAGTTGTATTTGATTTATAAGGTTTTGACTATTTATATATCATGCTGAATTAAACTTAAAAATAGAGCGTTTTTTTATTGGTGCGAAACTCGTGATTGTATTTAAAATGTTATCCGACCTATGATTTGCAAGGACTTCTTTTTGGTTTAGATAGAACCCGGGTATGTCGCTGGGTAAAAATATTATTGCCGGTTTTAGAGATGACCTTGGGGCGAGAATGTGTTTTGCCCGCTCGTCAAATTCGCTCTGCTGAGGAATTTTTTCGCGCCTTTCCTGGAGTTAAAGACGTCTTTATTGATGGGACAGAGCGACCTGTCCAAAAGCCTAAGAATCTGCGTCGGCGAAAAAAAATGTATTCGGGACACGAGTTTCGCACAGGCATATAAAATTCTAAAAATGGCTTAAAAGCAATGATTAATCTGCAAGTTACTAAAAAACATAAATTTTCTTAAATTACAATAAGTTGTATTTGATTTATAAGGTTTTGACTATTTATATATCATGCTGAATTAAACTTAAAAATAGAGCGTTTTTTTATTGGTGCGAAACTCGTGAGGGATCACAGTCGGTAAGATTTGCTGTTTTTTTCAGCACAAGAGGGAGTGAGATCATTATTTGTTGGCTAATCGACTGATTTTTGAACGAATTTGCTGAATTCAGGCAGATCTTCCCTGCATTACATCACGTAACGCATTCGCGCTATTTCCAC
>NZ_NHNG01000122.1:0-6009 GCF_002287155.1 Arsenophonus sp. ENCA | reverse complement strand
CATAAACGATTATCTCGTAACAGCCGCTCTTTGTTGATCATTTCAAACCTTTATTCTCTAAGTTAAACCTCTTTTTATTCTCAATAGCGTGACAAAAAATGCAAGTCTCTATTCAGCAACTAGTTTAGTGAAGATGAAGCAACGGTTACGGTTACCACTGCCCACAGAGCAAAGGGACTGGAGTGGGATATCGTCGAAATCAATAATGACTTTCCGAATAATCTTTTTGACCCTGAAATGGACAAAGCAGCCTTTAGAGATGAAGTGAATTTGCTGTATGTCTCCGCGACCAGAGCGAAGAAGACACTTATCATCAATAAATTGTTGGTAAATATTCTGGCAAAAGTTGCTGAGAATGAAAAAGCGGCACAAGCTTAACTCAGGAATGCTTGTAAAACCGCCTGTAATCGATTTTGAGCCGTTTTCTTGTGATTAGTCATGAAAAGATACCAATAGCAAAAAATAAACGCACCTGAGAAGAATAGGGTGCGTTTTTGTATGGCTGGATTATGATATCTGATAGGTAATGAATAAATAGCGTATTTAATATAGCCTGTTTGTTTGCCATAATTCAATATGACGCTAGCAATCATTGAAGATATCGGATGAGTAAAAAATTCACCCCAACGCCACACGACAGTGTATTCAAGCAGTTTTTAAGTGAAAAAGAAACTGCCCAAGATTTTTTTGATATATGGCTACCCGATGAGATTAATGCATTGTGTGACCTAGATAGTCTGAAAGTAGAATCTGGCTCTTTTATCGATAGTGAGATGAAAAATTACCAGAGTGATATTCTCTATTCCGTCAGCACAAAAAAAGGTAGCGGATATATTTATGTTTTGATTGAAGCACAATCTTGGCCTGATAAGCTCATTGCATGGCGGTTGATGCGCTACAGCATGGCAGCGATGCAAAAGCATTTAGACGCTGGACACAAGGAATTACCGTTGGTTTTCCCTATCTTGTTCTATACCGGTGAACAAAGCCCTCATCCCTATAGTACGAATTGGTTTGACTGTTTTCATGACAGGAAACTCGCCGAACGTATTTATACCAATCCCTTTCAATTAGCTGATGTCACCACCTTGGATGATAGTGATATTATGAAGCATAAGCGAATGGCTTTGCTTGAGTTAGTTCAAAAGCACATTCGCCGACGTGATATGACAGAGCTTATGAATGAAATTGTCACGCTGTTGTCGTATAATTATTATACCGATAATCAAGTTATCACGATGTTTAACTATCTCATTCAAGAAGGTAATGCACAAAAACCCATGGAATTTATCACTGAGATAGCCAAACAATCAGAGAAACACGAAGGAGCACTTATGACTATTGCTCAAAAAATTGAAGAAATAGGTATTCAAAAGGGTATTCAAATTGGTGAACAAAAAGGTGTTCAAAAAGGTAAACTTGAAGGCGAAAAACAGGCTTCGATGAAGATAGCGCGCCAACTTCTTGAGAAAGGCGTAGAAAGAGATATCGTGAAACTATCAACGGGTCTCACTGATACTGAAATGAGCAACCTGTTTAAAGATTAAACCATGACAAAACGCCAGAAATTAAGCCTCAATCGCCCTAGAAATGCTTCACAGGAAGAACAGCAACAAAGTAACTCAGTTTACCGCAAAAAGGTATGGGTGAATGCTGCGCCCAAAAAACAGGCAAAAAAACCGAAACCTCAAAAGCCTGTTAAGCCAGCCACCCAAAAGCGGGTCGAAAAGCCTCAATCTGTTGTTAAGGTTAAAATACCAAAACCGCCTCAACAACCTAAAAAGCGATTGCCGTTAGAAGAAGCTATCTCACAGATAACCACGTTTTGGCCTAATCTTTTCCCTGATGGCAAGTTGTGCCCAATGAAAATTGGTATACAGCAAGATATGTGGCAAGAAGTGAAAGAAAAGGGTTTCCCTATAGCCAGAAGGCGTTTGAGAGCCTGTTTAGGCAGTATTGGTTATCATGCTGATTATCGCGCACTTATCCAGTTAGGTGCTAATCGTTATGACAAATCCGGTCAGATAGTCGGAGAGGTCACCCAAGCGGATGTTGAAGATAATTTGCAACGTTTGGCACGGCGAAAAAAATCAAACCCATAACACTAATGAAATTTCTTAAATTCTCTTTATATAGCGAACATTTTCGTTATAAGGTTTTTTTATTATCTCTTTAATTCCAATAAATGAGAATTAAAAATAACAATTAATTAAACATTAGGTAATATACTTATATACATCTCTTTTTTGTGTTATTATGAGATCATAAGATTTCTTTTTTATAAATTAATTTAAATAAGTGAGATTTATTATGCTCAGTGTGATGTGCGATGATGGTTCTACCTGTGTGAAATTAGCCTGGCTAGAAAACGGGAATATTAAAACTCATATTTCACCTAATGCTTTTAGAGAAGGGTGGAAATCAGAGGCGTTTAATCAAGTATTGAACTTTGACATCGATGGGAAAAAGTACGCTTTTGACAAGGGACATAATGCAATTCTTTCTACAACAAATATAGCATTTCAATACAGCGATCTTGATTTGTTGGCGATTCATAAAGCGTTATTAACATCTACTCTATCTCCACAGGAAATAGAAATAACTGTCACATTGCCTATTAATAAATTTTTTCATCAGGATGGGCAAAAGAACATGGCTAACATTGAACGAAAAAAAAATAATGTTTTAAGGAAAGTAAAAGTAAATAATAATCAATCATTTGAAATAAAAAGTGTTTTTGTAATGCCAGAGTCAGTTCCTGCCGTTGCAGAAGAATTGAAAAAAGATGATGTTTCTCCATTGGAAAAAAGCATCATCGTCGATCTGGGTGGCACTACTATGGATTGTGGTATCATAACAGGTGGTGAACTGGACGTATCTGAGGTTTATGGTAATCCTTCAATTGGTACTCGTAGTGTTGCTATTGCCATTATTAAAGCGATGGGGATCGCTGATAGTGATATTAATGAATATGAAGCTAATGCTATTTTAAGTTCTGAAGATAAGAGAAAAGAGATAAGTGCAATTATTAATAACCGTAGCATGATTGATCATGTCATGACCGAAATTAATAATGCGATTGAGAACTACGCTAAAAGTGTGATTAGTCAAATAGAACAACTTCAAAAAGTCAATCGCATTTATTTAGCAGGGGGTGGTGCTGAATTGATTGATAATTACGTAACTGCTCATTTTCGTAATAAAAAAGTTAGAAAATTGTATGATGCGCAACTTGCTCTCGTTAAAACCCTCGTTTACGTATAAGGCAGATGTATGAAAGATAGACGAAAAATACAATCTTATTTGCGTCCTGACATCTATCCTCAAGATGATGAGGCGTGTAATTTCATGGATAAATTACCATTAAAAATGCGAGGGGAATTTATTAGGCAAGCAGTGGTTTGTGGTGTTGCTTTAGCTGAAGTAGATACACGATTACCCGCAATTATTTCTAGCCTTTATCGACAAGGAATAACAGGAGATGAACTTATCGCATTGATAAAACAGGTTGCGGGCGTTTTTGAAAAGACTCCTAACGAAAAAAAGGAGCAAGAATTAACGCCCATTAAAGATAACCAGGTTGGTAATAATAAAATCATCGATAATTTAAAAGGCATGAAGTCTTAACAATAAGGATGTCGCCGCTAATGGCGGCTTCGCTTATGTTTCCCTACCGGATATTAGAAACCCATTGAAAAAAGCATATCGCTTAAATAGATTGAATTCCGCCTGAAAATCAAATTTATCCATCGCATTAATTTGAAATTTGAAGGATTTCCCTTACTGCCCGATGCCAGCTTGCCATACGCCCATTTTTAGGGGACGGCAAGCCTTCAAGTGGCTTTCGCGGCATATCCTCGCCACATGTGGCTCCGGTATTCCACGTTCCACTTGACCCCAAATGGTCAATGGCTTCGTGACATCGGGCAGTAAGGGAACGGTGACGTGGGGTCACCTCCTGCTGTCCCACTAAATAGGAGACACCTACAATAAACTAGTTGCTGAATAGAGACTTGCATTTTTTGTCACGCTATAGACAATAAAAAGAGGTTTAACTTAGAAAATAACGGTTTGAAATGATCAACAAAGAGCAGTTGTTACGAGATAATCGTTTATGTAAAGCAATCATTGGATTATCAGTCGAAGAATTGAAAAATTTAGCCGCTGAATTTTCAGCTTGTTATTTGATTTATCGGAAAAAGAATCGAAAAGMTCACGAGCGGCAGATGGGTGCAGGGCAGAAAGGATTTATCCCAACCCCACTAGATAAACTGCTTTTTATTTTATTGTATTTAAAATGTTCACGAGTTTCGCACAGGCATATAAAATTCTAAAAATGGCTTAAAAGCAATGATTAATCTGCAAGTTACTAAAAAACATAAATTTTATTAAATTACAATAAGTTGTATTTGATTTATAAGGTTTTGACTATTTATATATCATGCTGAATTAAACTTAAAAATAGAGCGTTTTTTTATTGGTGCGAAACTCGTGCAATAATAGGATAAAGATAAGTACATTCAGAATTACAGGGAAATTCATACCCACTCTCCAGTTCGGTTTATTGTTCTAGGTATAAGATTCTTTGTCATTGGTGAAGTAAGATGATGAAAAACTTCCAATGAAACTCATTTTTCCTTATATATTATCAGCAATAAAAATAATTTCCTTATAACTAAATTCAATTTTATATTCATAATATTTCATCGTGAATGGAATAAAATTAAATCATTTAATTCATTAACTACATATGTAATAACGTTTTTTTTTGTTTCTTGTAACAGTGGTCGTAGTGGTAATTGATAGTTCGATGGAATTAATATCGCACAAATAGCTAATAATATGGCGATAGAATGTTCTGCTCTTTGATTAGAATTATTACCTAAGATAGGAAAACAGAAAGAAATTTTTGCTGGCCATAAGAAAGGTATGCCTTTCGCGGTTAACATATCCCCGACTAAATGACTAAAATAACCTAATAAGAATGCTTGAATCAGGGCATCAGAAAGCCAGTAACTATTGGGCAATTGACTTGATAATAACATAATGAGCAGCCATGCGAGTAAACTGTGGGTAAAACCACGGTGACCACATAAACGACAAATTGGCACAGAAATGAAACGAAATAAGCGTCCGAGAGAAGAGGATGGATGATCTATATCCGGTAGCAGTGCGCCAAGTAGCGCACCGGCTAATAAATGAAGCCAATCACCATGTGCAAACTCAGGTGTTATTGCTAGTTTATGCACAAGTATTAATGATGATACTGAAAAAAACAGATGCCCGGTGGCAGTCATAGCATATAATATCCAACTGTTTATTTATACAGTTTGCAAAGTATAATAGTTTTGGCTTAGTTTGAGTAGTGTAATCGAAAAAAATATCTTATTTATTAAATAATAAGAGCGACTTTTTGTAAGAGAAGTGATATTGCATTAGTTTGGCAGTATACTGATGCATCAAATTACTGCCAATTGATCAAATTTAAACGATATGCTTAGTTGTTAATTCAGCCAGCGTATTGAGTTTGACGTCTGCTAATGTCCAACGTGGATCAGTGAAATAATCTTTTGGTGGGACAACGATACTACGCATACGTGCAGCTTTAACCGCAATCATACCATGAAAAGAGTCTTCAAAAGCCACACAATGTGTTGGTTCTATAGCTAGCAGTTTCGCTGCTTATAAATAAATTTCTGGATGGGGTTTACTGTAGGGTAATGGTGTCGCTGATACTACGGCTGAAAAGTAATCGCGAATATTAAACATAGTGAGTACTTTTTCTAATATGTGCTTTGGTGAAGCTGATGCTAAACCAATTTTTAAATTATGATCCTGACATAGTTGAAGTGCATGTTTAACACCTGGCAATAAAGGTCGTTGGTCGGGTAGCAACGTGACATCTCTGTCACGCCGCCCCCTAAGAACGGTACGTGCAAGTTTCCCCGCATACCGCTCAAGCCTTTATAAGTTACGATACTATACGATCGTAACCAGCAGCCCTACTAT
>NZ_NHNG01000008.1:0-6355 GCF_002287155.1 Arsenophonus sp. ENCA | reverse complement strand
AAAAACAAGAAAATAAAATAATCTCGGGCATCCGTATTACGGTTGAACACGCCATCGCGGGTATCAAGCGCTTCGGTTGTATGACCCAAATTTTACGGAATCGTAGACCCTTTATTGATGATACCTTTTTACTCCTTAGTGCCGGTCTTTGGAATTTCCATCTCAGAACAGCCTAAAATTTACTTCAATCACCGAAATACCCTTATTTCACTATTAAGCAACACGCTTAATGATTCCTGCATCAATTTCTGGCCAAACATCAAGCCGGTTTTGCTGTAGGCGACACGCTCTGGCAGATGAAAAAAATCATCATAAAAGATGGCCGCTGAATGTCCGATACCTATTAACAACCAAAGTGGGGTGGCTAATCCTACTGGCACATTATCCACCCGATTGATTTTATCCGGTCTTGTCAGGTCGTTGACTACTACCGTGACTTTCGGTGTAAGCAAGCATGCCGTCACACAAACGAAGGTGAATCCCCAGGCAAAAAGCCCTTTTAAGTCATGGGTTTTCACGTACGTCATGACGCACGTTAAAATACCGAGCGTTGCCGCCAGATACAGTAGCCCACCCCAGGTGCGGTGCTTGACCATGGCTGCCGCCGCATTTAAGGTTTGGGTCACTATATCGCCGCCGCTGATAAACCAGGTATCTAACACCATATTTACCCTCCAAACTGATAGTTGCTCATCAACCGGTCAGACAACCCTGATGAGAGTTGCTGGCGCAAATAGTGCAAATTGCGCTCAAGCTCCAGCAGATGACTTTGATTAATGCGCATTTTGGTTAAGCGCTGCGCGATTTTCTCGCGCACGGTTTTAAGGCTGTTTTGAAACTGTTTGTTTTCTTCTTCGGTATTCAGGCTCACTGCCCCTGCTACTTCCACCAAATCAATCAGGCCGTCGATATAGCTCACCACCATATCGCTGGCGATGTATTCGGCAATGGAAGTGACAATCGATTCATCGAGGCTTAACGAGGCACTGTCAATCACGTAGCGCAGGATTTGTACGCGCGTACTGCCAATCAAGACCCGCTCTTTGTCCGTTAGCACCGCATCGGTGGTGGATTTTTTAAACAAGCTTGACAACAACGTTTGGATTTGTGCTATCATGCCATGGCTGTCGGTCACTGTGATTTTGCTTTTCATGGGCTTCAGGCATTGCGTGACATCGTCACAACGATAAACCTCCGTTGTGCCGCCCTTTAGAATCGCATTCATCACACTGTCACTTGCCCCAAGCCCTGGCAATATCGATAACTCTCCCTGATTGCCGTAAATCACGGTGCCGACCAGCGTCATCATTAACTCCTTGAATTCCCTGTCATCACTGATAAATTGATTAATCTTTTCAAACGCGCTCCAGGTTAAGTTACGATTGCGCGGTATCCGCTTTTTTTCTTCCTCATTGGCGTGCTGGTTAAAGACTTTATTGCTTTCATTACCCACCCCACAGCCTTGACGGGAGGCTGCCCAATCAGCAAAAACGCTGTGATTACCGGCGATGTCCTGACAAATATGCTGGGTGGCCGCTTGTGTTTTTGGCCACACTCCCCCGACAATACCCTGGGCGGCCTGACAGGTCGAAATATTCATATTGTTAATATCGGCTGCCAGCTTTTGCAGATAATCCTTGACCGCCTTAACTTGCGGCAGTGCGGTTTCTGACGCTAGGTCAAAAGCGTAACCCGCGCCATTACTTAAAATCTGTTTGGCCATCACTTTTATCTGGTCGGAGTTAATAAAACTAAATGACCCTAGATAGGCATCAATGCCGCTACAACCGGATTTCACTTCGGTTAAGGTGCCCGAGATAAGCTGGATTTGCCTGACGGGATTACGCAAAAAAAGCGACCCACCGGTGAGATAACCCGCTGCCTGTCCCTGCCATGCCGCCGCTTGGGTGACATTTGCACCACTGCCGCTATCGAGTTGCTGGAAGAATTTGTTTAAATCTTCAGTGATACCCGCATGCGCTGTGGCACCAAACAGCATGAGGGCGATTAATGGATTGCGGTTTTTCATTGCAATACCCCCAGTTTTTCAGCAAGCCCAAAAGACTGTTCCAGTCGGTTAACAAACATTTCTGCGCTCCGCATGCCTTGCGAAACGGGAATAGCGACCAGTGTTTGCGTGCTAACAATAAAATCCGTTGGGGTCACCTGCGGTAATTCGGGGAAACACTCACTAATGACTTCAGTGGTTACGGGCAGCACACTGCTAAAAGTGCTATCGCCCAGTCCGTCAAAACTGTAGACAAAAACCGGCATATTAAGTTGCTCGGCGACGCTACTGAGAACCGGGTTAAACTGCTGGCAAAACGGGCAATCGGATTTCATAAAATGCACGATTTGCCAATGGGTAATGTTCAGTGTCTGTCCGGTCGATAAGCGCAAAGTCTGTGGCTTCGCTTTGGGCGCTATTCGGTGTTGCGTTGGGTCATGCCCTACCGCCGTCTTGTGCTTTTCGAGTGCGGCGATTTCATCGAGCGTACTGGCGGCAATCGGTAATGTCAGCATCAATAACAGAAGTGAGAGCATGTATTTCATCGTTAATCCCTCGGCGCAAAATCAGTGACACGGTTTAACAGCCGTTTAGCCAAATCATCCTGACTGATAAAGCCATACGCCAGTGGATGGTAGCTGCCGGTTGTTGGGTCTGCCAAAAAAAGCGCGGGGAAATAGCGAATTTGCATTTTTGCCGCTTGTCCTCGGTCTTTCTGGCTGTTAGGTAACTCGGGGTTTATCACGCCATCAACGCTGATTGGCATCACTGCCATCTGGTATTGCTCGGCAAATTCCCGCACCGCCTTCGCTAATTGGGTATCCAACGGCACTTTGCCGCGATAGAAGAAAAAGACCCCATAACGTTCATTAACCGCTTTAATGGCGCTGGCTTGGGCTTTGCGCTCGTTCGCGTAAGACAATGTCGCGGTGGCGTTATAATGGGAATGTCGGTTGTTGTAATCGAGTTCCGGTTTCAGTAATAGCACCTTCTGCCAGAGATGGCTGAGAGCGGGCTGGCGTTATCCGCCCAGTAGTTCTGAAACGCTATCCAGCGCGCGACTTTCTGCGGTGATTTGGGGTCGAGCACCGCGGCATTGCGCAATTCATCGCCCAAGGCTTTGATTTTTTGCATGGTTTCCACCGCTGACAGCGGTTTTTGCGGTGATGACGGTGCTTCCGGCGCTTCCTTTTGAGGTACCGGTTCATTATACCAATGCCAGCCGACCGCGGGTGAATAGTGATAACCATCGTCCGGCTTTGCGGTCACCACCGCCGATAACAGCAAGCCACTTAACAAAAGGTGCTTCATGGTTGTCGCCCCTGCAATTCGTCTTTAATCTGCTGGCTGATTTGTTCAGTGAGCTTTTTGCTATCCGGTAGTGTTGTGTTGCTATTGAGTTCGTCATAAAACTCAGTGAAATCGAGCGTATCAAATCTTACCCGTTGCAACTCATCAATCGTCAGTCCGCGACAATCGGGATGCCTGGCGCTACCAAATCCCACGCCCAATTGACCACCCCGACCTTGGGCTTGCACAATCTGCGCGAGTTTGCTGTCAAACACGCAATAGCGGTGTTTTTTGCGTAAACACACGCCTAACACGTCTTCGGCGCAAAATTCACCCACATCGACCACTAAGCCTTTTTCTTTGGCTTTCCCAATCGCTTTTTCTTCACTGTCACAACTGGCCAGGCCAATATCATGCCCCAACCGCTGCTTTTACAGCAATTGCTAAAACCAATCGCCGTTTTACGACACGCCATTGGTTTACCGGTAAAGGCACTGATATTTTTACCCTCACCACTGATGTCTTTACCGGCTTTCGCGAGTGCCGCTAACTGTGATACCTCTTCGCCAAAGTCATTATTTTTACCGGATGCAATGGCTGCACACTTGCCGTCTAAGCAGTAGAATTTACCGCCACAAAGAAAGCCTTCCCCCTGCGTAGTTTGTTGACACTGGAATTTCACCGATTCCTTGACGCATAAATTGCCGATTTTCTGCAAACACTGGCGTGTCCCTTCACTGCAATTGGGGTCTTTCCCCCAACGACCACAGGTATTATCATCGATTTCAGAGACCGCTCATTCCTCGGATTCTTGCCAGCAAGGGAGCGTGACAGGATAACGTTTGCCGTCCTTAACGACATAACGGGCTTCCCCGTTTTGACTGCACCCCGCTTTGGCTTTGACGGCATTCGCTTTGTCCACGGCGCAGTTTTGTGTCCAAACGACTTTCGGGTGCCAGATTGTTTCGTTGACTTTCACGGTAAACCGCAAAGTGGCATCGACCGGCAGAGTGATATCTCTACCGTAGCGACTCTCATCAGGATGTGAAAGATGGTACTGTTTCCCTTTAATGAATTGACCTACTGTTACTGCCAATGGATTTTCAACCGGTTTCCATCCCACTTTCCCCGGCTTAAACCAATATTGAAATTTTCCTCCTAGTGCTTCTACTTCAACAAGATCATGCATGTATAGTAAAACGACTTAATTTTGAGTGCATTATAAATATGAGTTATTCATTAGATTTTCGACGAAAAGTCCTTGCGATTAAAAAAGAGAAAGGCTTAAGTCTTAGAGAAACCGCTAAGCGCTTTTGTATAGGTTCTGCAACGGTATCACGCTGGATTAAGCAAATTGAACCTAAACCGGCCGCTTCCCGTAGTAGAAAGCGTGATAAATTCGCATTAGAAAAAGATGTTAGACAATATCCGGAGGCTTATCAAAGGGAGCGAGCCGTTCGCTTTGGCGTTTGTCAAAAAGCGATTTGGCAAGCCCTTAAAAAATTGGCGATTACCTATAAAAAAACATTCAGCCATCCTAAAGCAGATGAAAATTTACGAAAATCGTTTCGTCAAAAAGTAGAAACTTATCAAGAACAAGAAAAGCCTCTCGTCTTCATTGATGAAAGTGGATTTCCTTATGATCTTCCACGCAATCATGGTTATTCTCCGAAAGGCCAACTTTGTTATGGTTGTAAGGATTGGTTAGCTAACGGACGAACCAACGCCATTGGCGCTCTCCTAGGAACAACATTACTGACGGTAACGTTATTTGACGGAAATATTAATAGTAATGTGTTTTATTCATGGATTACTCAATGCCTCATCCCTGTCCTTCCACAAAAATCGGTGCTCTTTATGGATAATGTTAGTTTTCACAAACGTGAGGATATTTTACAAGCCATTGAAAAAGCGGGACATCAGGTTGAAGTTTTACCGCCTTATTCACCCGCTCTTAATCCCATAGAACATAAATGGGCACAGGCTAAACGAAAAAAAAGGGAAATAGGTTGTGATATTGATACCTTATTTTCTGTTTATATGTGATCAAAATTAAGTCGTTTTACTATACCACGAGTTTCGCACCAATAAAAAAACGCTCTATTTTTAAGTTTAATTCAGCATGATATATAAATAGTCAAAACCTTATAAATCAAATACAACTTATTGTAATTTAAGAAAATTTATGTTTTTTAGTAACTTGCAGATTAATCATTGCTTTTAAGCCATTTTTAGAATTTTATATGCCTGTGCGAAACTCGTGAACGCATCATGCAGTAAGCGTGTTGCTTAATAGTGAAATAAGGGTGTTTCGGTGATTGAAGTAAATTTTACGCTGTTCTGAGATGGAAATTCCAAAGACCTGCGCTAAGGAGTAAGAAGGTATCATCAATAAAGGGTCTACGATTCCGTAAAATTTGGGTCATGCAACCGAGGCGCTTGATACCCGCGATGGCGTGTTCAACTGTAATACGGATGCCCGAGATTATTTTATTTTCTTGTTTTTGTTCAGGCGATAAAGGTCTTTTTCGAGTTCCTTTTTTTGGGATTTGTGTATTAGGATGCTGTTTATCTATACCTTGAAAACCGGTATCTGCCCAGATGGTTACCTCAGGAGGAATATGGCGAATTATATCGACTTTATCGAGTAAGCGTTTATCGTGACGGCGCCCATTTTTGCTCATGGGGATAAATCCAATTTGCCTTGTTTCGTCAGTCATAATAAGCCCTTTTCGAGTGGTCTGTCTTTTCTTTCCCGAATACATTTTTTTTCGCCGACGCAGATTCTTAGGCTTTTGGACAGGTCGCTCTGTCCCATCAATAAAGACGTCCACGAGTTTCGCAGTCTCTAAAAAAGAAGTATAAATTTAAAAACAAGAAAAAATCAGGATGTTCATATTTTGTCCGGTTATCCATGCATTAAAGATATCTATAAAATATTCTTGCAAGTAAGCAGTGTAAGATACTCTAGTTTGGCGTTATCAGAAGTCAGCCCATCGCCTTTATCTCATGACACGGTTAGCCGATGGTTAAAAAGTAGATGTTTCCGCCCTAAAG
>NZ_NHNG01000308.1:0-6983 GCF_002287155.1 Arsenophonus sp. ENCA | reverse complement strand
ATGATACGCGCCATCTCGGTAGCTTCACGGATAGCAGCAAAGCGGCGTTGTACCTTCTGACCGTAACGGGAAATTTGTGCCCGACCGATGCGATAACCCTTCTCATGCAGCAAGGCTTCCAGTTCCCGATAGCCACTAAAATTACGCTCGGTCAGTGCCCTGTCGAGCCATTCACGCACTGAGGATGGTAGGGTTTCTACCTTGCTTCTCGCGGCCATGTTTATTCCCTCCAGTATTTCGCCGGACGGGCAATGCCAGGGATATCGTCGGTGACGTATTCCACCAGATTCACCCCTTCCGGCGTCAGTGTGGCCGTCCATGAGCGCGCAGGGGGTCGGGTCAGGCGTACCAGTTTCAGGCCATCGAGGAACAGTAACTCTTTTTGCAGCTCCATTAAGGTYAARTCGGGRTACAGGGCATGCCCGACRTCAAACAGCARKCGGTCATTGGCCGGATAGGGCCGTGCCTTGTTAACCACCTGCAACAACACCCAGCGCAGYCCTTCACGGCGCGCCTGTTCGGTATCTATCATGYGTTTCCTCCYGTYGCCTGACGCAATTGAATGTTTTCCAGCTTCTGGTAAATCGCGTCAAGCCGTGACTCCACCACCTGCTGATAATGAATAAACTCGTCGCGCCGGACGTAACGCTCCGGCACYTCSACYTTGAAYTCCAGTACCTCGCGCTCAAGGCGCGACCCCTTATCAGTGGAATCGCGCATTAATCGCTCCAGCGAAGCAAAYCGYTCSGCCTGACGCTTTTCGGTYTCCCKGATAAACCAGCGGGCCAGCCCACCSAGAAARCCKRCCAGCCCAAACAGATAGCTGACCAGTACCCAGAAATCGACCTGTAATGTCATKRYKKTARTCCTTCRATGTAATCCAGTAATCCATTTACCTGTGCCCGCCAGACCTGGCATTGYTGCCCGTTRTYGGTGATATTGGCGAGGATATCGSGCTGGGTAACGGGACTYGGKCKRMGCYGCTCACCAGCGGACGYAGKKGKCCKGGRCGKGTTGCCARKGMSGCYGGKARSGGCGGCAGKGMCTGAACCGTTAACGTCTGACAGCCCGAGGGCGGCGTYRTAGTGCTGCACGAAGCCACGAGTAAACACGCAGGCCACAGCATGAGGCTGGCCTTTTTCATCCTGCCAATGTTGGGTAACGTCATCTATCCGCCTGGTTAATTGTTGGGTTTGGGTGTGAAGCTGCGCTATGCGTGTCAGGTAGTGCTGTTCGGCCTGATGCGCTGCCTTCACCTGATGGGTAAATCGTTGTTGCAGCGCTTGCAGGTTTTGCGCGGCCTGCTCGGCGCGCTGTTTTTCCTGAATGGCAAACGCCTCACGTAGCTGACTGATTGTTGCCACGCAGCGGTCGGTTGAACGACTCACGCCTTGCGTGTAAGCCTGCCACCACACGCCGGATAACAGCGCGATGCCAAGCACTACACCCAGGCTTTTGATGCTGATAACATTAAACACAGCTTGCCCCTCCCCAGGTCAGGTAACGCGGTGCCAGGCTTTTTAAAATACGGCGGGGATAATGGCGATTCTCGCGCCAGGCCGCCAGATTGCGTCCGGCATTGACCCGCTCAATACTGTCAAACCAGCGACCACCATTGAACCCCTGACGTTCCGCCAGGCGGCGGTCACGCTGCACCCAGCCCAAGCCGCCGTTGTAGGCCGATAGCGTCATCGCCATCTGTTCACAGCGATTGACCGCCGACAGCCGCTGCCATAGCCAGCGGTCGAAAGTCACCACCGCCCGCAGGCTCCAGCCGGGATTGAGCGGCGCTTTGGCTGCGAGCGCCGGCATTAATTCACCAATCCAGTCGGTAGTCGCGGGCATAAACTGCCCCAGCCCCCCGATGCGGTTGGTGATACCCGGCTGCCAGCCACTTTCATGGTCAATCTGGGCGGCAAAATCCGCCACCGGCGCATTGAGTCCCCACACCAGACGGGCGTTGCGTATCAGGTCAGTACGGTATGCTAGCGCCGCTTGTGGGGGACGCGCCGCATCGGCATCAAGCGCGCCACCAAGGAGCACTATCAGCAAAAGGAATAACAGCCATCTGGGGTCGCCCTGTGGGTGTTGATAGAGGTTCATGGTCATAATCCCATTGCCACACTCAGACACACTGCCGCCACAATCACCGCCCGGCGCAGCTGCGCTGCAGCAAAGACCTGATGACAGCCGCCGCGCACCGGATGTCGACCTTGTGCTACCTCAGGGTGGTTATGGTGCAGGTATTGTCCGGGTCGGGCTTTGGGGAACAGCGAACGGTCAAGCCAGTAACCAACCACCGCTGCCAGGGTGATCAAGGCCAGCTTATAAAGCACTATTGGCAGCTGCTGCGGTGAGACCAGGCCAATCACCAGCAACAGACCGGCAGCCGTGAGCAACCAGCCGCCCAGGCGCGGGGTTTTAAAGTCGGTCAAGGTCAATTTTTTTCGGATTTTCATCACTGTCTCCCTAACTATTAGACAAACAGTGTGACAAGGCAGGGCGCTAAACGCTTTTAAAGTCCTTTAAAAGGCTTGGTAAAATGTAAAAAGCAAGATAGCAGACATTCAACAGTAAAATGAAGGAGAAGGAGATGAGTTGGCATGAACGCGAAGAGGGTACCTGGTTTTTCACGAAACGCAAAGATGAAACATTTTATRATGCGTTTCAGCGATGCACAAATAACGACATATACATCGCCGATGAATCTGATTGGGCGGCGTTGCTAGTGATAGCAGCAGATCTTATTGCGGCGAAACTGAATCCTGGAGGTAAGTCAGGGCCTCTCGGTACCAGCTTTCAAGTAGAGCGTTGGGAGAACGATGAAGTTCAACCTTAAAATGCTGAATAATATTTTCTAGTGTAATAGGGCGTTGATTGTCAATAAGTGCCACCACTGCATTTCCTATAACATGCGGGATCATGCTACTTGCTAGTTTCGCCATATTGCTACGCTCTTTTTTCTTCACATTTTCAAGCCGTTTTTTAATTGATTCTTAATCTATGAATGCCTCATTTAAATTTTAAATCGTCAGTATGTTAGTAGAAAAAGCGCGACCCATCGGGTGCTACAACACCTGACAGGCCGCCAACACACAGAGGATACCTGTGAGTCAACCGTGGCGCTTTCCGTTCTCGAGAACAGGAAAGAGTCTACACGAATTTCCATTAGTGAAACAGGCTTACAGACAATGACGCAAAATTTTTTACCAATATTGCCCTGGATAGGCGGTAAACGGCGGCTGGCCAAACAGATTTTACCGCGCTTCCCTGCACATACTTGTTATGTGGAGCCATTTTGTGGCGCGGCGGCGCTTTACTTTATGAAGTCACCCAGCAAAGCGGAAGTGATTAACGATATCAACGGTGAGCTGGTCAATCTCTATCGGGTGCTGAAACACCATCTGGAAGAGTTTATGCGCCAGTTTAAATGGGCGCTGGTCAGCCGGGCGATGTATCAATGGTTGAACATAACCCCGCCCGAGACCTTAACCGATATCCAGCGCGCGGCCCGCTTTTATTACCTGCAAAAACAGGCGTTCGGCGGTAAAGTTGCCGAACACACCTTCGGCATTGCCACCACCAGTGCGCCGCGTCTTAATCTGTTGCGGATGGAAGAGGAGCTGTCGCTGGCGCATCTGCGATTGTCACGCACCACCATTGAACAACTCGATTGGTCAAGCTGCATTGCCCGTTATGACCGCCCGCACACACTGTTTTATTGCGATCCGCCGTATTGGGGCACTGAGGGGTATGGGGTGGATTTTGGTCTTGACCAATATGAAAAACTGGCCAGCATGGGACGGGATCTGGCGGGGATGATGATTATCTCGGTCAATGATATTCCTGAAATGCGGGCAATGTTTCAAGACTTTACCATGGAGAGCGTACCCATTCGCTATAGCCTCAATAGCAATCAGCCCACGCAACGGCATGAGCTGATTATTACCGTTAAATAACCCCATTCTCGGTTAGGAATGGGGAAGGGTTAAACGCGGTGACGAGCAGCTTTTTTCTCTGCCATTGCCGTCAAGGTGCGTTTAGCCACTTCGCGGGTTTCGCCATGGATATGCCGGAAAGCTGTTAACATTTCCGCCTCCTCCTCATCGCGCACCACATCAAGCGCACTGGCTTCATCACTGCGCTCTCCAGTAACAAGAAATAGTAAATCTACCCCAATAGCCTTTGCAGCAATCAGATAGGCAGTATCAGGGTGTCGCTCGCCTTTTTCGTAGTTGTACTGGGTCAGTTTTTTAACCCCACAGCGTTCGGCGAACATCTCCTGGCTCAGTCCCAGCCGTAGACGTTCCGACTTCAAGCGGTCTCCCACGCCTTCCAGCGTTAGTGTCACCCACTGCTGGGTATCGAGCGGAGCCTGTTCATCGCTCGTAGCGGTCGTAGAGGTTTTGCCAGCCAGTTGCTGACTCAACTGTTGTAACTGCTTTTCTTTTTCTGCTACCAGTTGTTGACTGCGTTTAAGCGCCGCTTCATCTTTACGTAACGCGGCTCGTAATTCCCGTACCGACATCCGGTCAACTTCGTCTAGTGTCAGGCCAGCGATGGTGCCACCTTCGGCGAGTTCGGCGAGGTCTTCGTCGTCTTCGGTCATCAGTTCAAAGAGTTTTGTTTTTCCTAAAGCTGCCAGCGATGGCAGTTTTGCCTGTAAAGCTGGAGAAAGATATTTAATTGAAACCTGCATCATTCTTGCTGCTGTTCTATATGGAAGCCCAAGATTTTCTTCAACTATTCTCATAAACTCCCCATGTGGTTCATTCTCCTTAAGAATAATCAATCGCTTGCCCGCCTCCAGCATGGCTTCAGCACTTTGTGCCATATAGAAGCGTGCTTCATGCACAATGCGCTCCCTTTCATAGGGTAGCCCATCACCAAAACGCGCCATCACGTCCTGTTGAGCGCTGTTTTCTGTATTTTTTTCAGGGTATGCAATTGCCCCTCCCCCCCCGCAATCGTGATATTGTCCGATGTACTCATAGACAGGCTAGCTGCTGCTTTTTTCTTTGCCATACAGGTCTCCTTTAGGCCGATAACAGCCCGTGGTTTTTAACGGTAATAAGAAATACACAAAAACAAACAAAAAAGACTTTACATCATTTTGAATATCAATGTATATTTATTTTTAACTTTTTATGACGGAGATAACACCATGTCACTGCAACACCCCGCTGACTTTAAGTGCAGTTTTTATAACAGAATCTATCAGGACTACCCGACGGTGGCGGCGTGGGCACGCCAATCCGGCTTCAAACCCTATCAGGTTTATATGTTGCTTGATGGCTCCTGCCAGGGCTGGCGCGGTGAAGCCCGTAAAATCAAGCAGGCGATTGAACAGATCATGGGTTCCCCCATGCCATCGGGCAAAAAGCGCCATAAGAAATAACATTCGCCTGTTTCACTGACGGTATCACAATTTCCATTAATGAAAAAGAGGCATCCGATGAAAAACACCTTAGCACTGCAGGCGCCTTCCCGAACACGCAGGGCACTGCGTATTTTGAAAGCTATGAAAGGGCATTACCGCGACGGTCTGTCCAATAAAGCCCTGGCTGCGCTTATCAATGACTCCCCTGCCAATATCAGTCGTACCCTGCCGTTTTTACTGGAAGAAGGGATGATTGAGCGGCGCCTCAACGGGAATTACGCCCTGAGCGAACAGTTGATAGAGATTGCCTTGGCCTTTTTTGATGAAACAGAACGGGCACAAATCAAGATGGCGGAAAGACATGGGCGCTGCGTAGCCTCATCGTCAAAACCGTAAGAGGGAAAAATAATGGGTAGAAAAGCGTTACCGATGCCGGCTGATATCACCCCCGAGCAACCGTTGACACCGGATTTAATGACCAACCTTAATGCCCTGTCTGAACATCAGCAGGCCATTATGGACAAGTACGGCGAGGGCCTGCCCTATCAGCGCGAGCGGATTGTGCATGAAGCGCGCTTCTATATGGCACAGAGTGCCGAGGCCATGCTGGAGGCGGGTAAACGGCTAATTATCCTGAAAGAAAACGAGCCGTATGGTGAGTTTATGAGAATAGTTGAAGAAAATCTTGGGCTTCCATATAGAACAGCAGCAAGAATGATGCAGGTTTCAATTAAATATCTTTCTCCAGCTTTACAGGCAAAGCTGCCATCGCTGGCAGCTTTAGGAAAAACAAAACTCTTTGAACTGATGACCGAAGACGACGAAGACCTCGCCGAACTCGCCGAAGGTGGCACCATCGCTGGCCTGACACTAGACGAGGTTGATCGCATGTCGGTACGTGAACTCAAGGCAAAACTACGTGATACAGAAAAATCACTTAAAGCCAGCCGCCGCTTGGCCAATGAGAAAGATCAAAAGATCAATGAACTGAGTGAAAAACGCCTGATCGATCAATATCGCCCGTTAGGGGATGAAGGCTTACGCCAGCTCCGTGAAGAAATTGGCCTGGTAGGCTTTGATGTCAAGGCCATATTAATGGGCCGCTTTCGGGAAGGGCTGGAAAAACTAAATAGCCACAGTGGCGATATCACGTCCCACGCCGATTATTTAGCAGGCTTACTCAATGATATTGAGTTTGAAATCAATGTGTTACGCAGTGATTTTTCATTACCCCACCACGCAGTATCAGAGTTGGTACCCGACTGGGCAAAAGCCGATGCGGATGTCGACGATGCGGATTTTCAGTTACCCGAGCACCTGCGCGGTACTGGTGAAGATAACGGTGAGGAGGTGGTGCAATAAGCGTGTTGCTTAATACACGAGTTTCGCAGTCTCTAAAAAAGAAGTATAAATTTAAAAACAAGAAAAAATCAGGATGTTCATATTTTGTCCGGTTATCCATGCATTAAAGATATTTATAAAATATTCTTGCAAGTAAGCAGTGTAAGATACTCTAGTTTGGCGTTATCAGAAGTCAGCCCATCGCCTTTATCTCATGACACGGTTAGCCGATGGTTAAAAAGTAGATGTTTCCGCCCTAAAG
>NZ_NHNG01000695.1:0-7269 GCF_002287155.1 Arsenophonus sp. ENCA | reverse complement strand
AGCACCCACGACAGTCAGCATTTCGAAAGGGTCATTGACAAGGCCAACACCAATCGCAATATCTACGCCGACCGAGGCTATCCCTCTGCGGAGCGGGAAGCTTGGCTGAAGGCAAACGGCTATAGGAGCCAGATTCAGCGTAAAGGCCATCGAAACAAACCGTTGTCCAAGACTCAGCAAGGGCGAAACCACAGGATTGCAAAGACTAGGGCACGGGTTGAACATGCATTTGCGGCGATGGAACAAATGGGTAGAAAACTGATCCGCACCATTGGACAGGTGCGCGCTAATTTTGCCATGACGATGATGGCAGCATGTTACAACCTAAAGCGGTTGGCGTACTTCCAGAGCGCGTGCATCGTGGCTTTCTGACGCCCAGAATGGGTCAAATGGCCCTAGCCAGGGCAATGTGCGATAGAATCAGTAGCGTGATAATCAAAAAAAATCTAATTATTTAGAATGAAAGCCAAGGGTTAATTGAAAATCTTGAGTTTTTCGAGGTGCCCATTATTTGTTCCTTTGATGATATTGTGGTTGATGAAGATAATAAAGTAATAACAACACCCGCTTATATGTTAGCATCATCACCGGATGAAGCATGGCAAGGAATCAATAAATTAGTTAAAAAAGTAATTGAAATGGCAAGCCGTTAGTTATGTTAGTTTACTTATTATTATTATGGCATTGGTTAAAAAGGGCATTATTAATCTTATTTTCTTGTTGGTTAATAACGATTTTGATTTTCAAATTTTTGCCAGTTCCGTTTTCGATGGTCATGGTAGAAAGAGAAATTAACGCTTGGTTATCATTAAATTTTTCTTATACTTATCGTTCCGCTTGGGTTGAGCTTAATGCCATATCACCGAACATGTTAATTGCAGCGATTGCCGCAGAAGATCAAAATTATCCAAATCATTGGGGATTTGATTTTCAGGCAATAGAAAGTGCTATCAACCAAAATTCCGCTAGTAAAAAACCTATTAGAGGAGCTTCAACTATAACTCAACAAGTTGTAAAAAATCTTTGGTTATGGGATGGGCGAAGCTGTTTTCGTAAAGGTTTTGAAGCTATTATGACGCCGATAATTGAAGTTATGTGGTCTAAAAAGCGGATTTTGACGATCTATTTGAATATTGCTGAGTTCGTTGAGGGTATTTTTGGCGTAGAAGAAGCAGCAAAATATTATTTTAAAAAGCAGTAAAATCAATTAAATGCAGCTGAATCTGCACGATTATCAGCGGTTTTAAAAAATCCGTTAGCTTATCAAGTAAAAAAACCATCTAATGATTTATTAATTCGTCAAGCGTGAGTACTTCAGCAAATGCAGCAATTGGGTGATAAGAATTTTCTGAAAAAACATGGCTTCATTGCTGACTGAAGAGCGCAATAGAATATAGTAATGAAATTTTTGTTTTTTCGGTATTTTGTTCTAAAAATATCAGTTCTTTTACTAGCCTCATATTTGATTGCTAAATAATAACATCAATTATCATTTGATTTTTAACTGAATAAAGAGTTCTTAATATAGTTATTCGCTTGGTTGAAAATGAAATCAGTCATATAGAAGTTTGTTGATAAATCTATCCTGTAGTGTATCAACCAGAAGTATAATCAATACACGGAAGAGGGAGAACATCAATCTTTAGCAATTTTTTATTAACTATAAAAAATAGTTAAAAAGATACACCGCCGCGAACCATTCTTCGAGCCGTGCTGCGAACAGCATCTATTGCTAAGGCTTTTGCTGCATCGGGTAGAATAAAGCGTTTCATTAAATTCATTGTATTGCCCCCAAGCCAGTTTAAAAATTGAATAAATTTACCCGTAACATACTGAAAATAGGGATTTGTGATGGTCAATTGTAACGCAGATCCAATCCCCAAAATGGTCGCACCAATTGCGCTTCCCATCCATTCATTTGGACCGCCAACTGAAATTTTACGTGAGAAAAATGAAAATATCTTATCTCCTAAACTGCGGCCAACGAATCGACTAATGGAATTATTGCCAACATAAGCAGCAAATAGTGCTTCTGATCCGTGTCTGACAATCGCTCCGCCAGCATAATTAAATGCATATGAGCTAATATTATCTGCGTGACGACCTATTATTCCGCCAGTATAGCTGCCGTAAGCGGCATATTGCCCTACGCGTGCACTATGCTTAACGCCAGTTATAAATCCACTGGCGGCGCCAAATGTGGCAGCAGAAACTTCCATTGCCAGGCTAGTTCCTTTACCGCCAATGATATTGACAATACCAATAGCAACGCCTGCTGCATGGGCACCACCCATGCCGCGTTCAGAATTGCCGATTAATCCTCCTGCAGCACCAGAAATGCTTCCTACCGCACTGGCGATCCCTGTGCTGATTAGTCTGGCGCCATTAAGGTGAGCAGTGACGGCACTTAATGTTGCTCCTGCCGCCATATTCTCTGTCGTTGATCTTCCCTGCAAGCGCTTTCTGAAAAAACTGGCTATGCCTCCGGAAAGTTGGTTCAAATTCCAGCCGGCAATCGCACCAATAATAAATGAGCCAATGCCTACTGCAACGAGGATCCCGCCACTAGCGCTTACTGCTCCAGCTATCGTTAATCCAATCGCTACTATCGCTAATCCACCCATCACTGCGCGGGTGATTTTCATACCTCTAGCTAATGAACGTCTTATTGGTTCTCCTTCTCTTCGGCTTAAATAGGTTGATACGATAAATATGTTGCGAAAACGGTTGCGACTTGATTCACCCCGTTCATCGCTATACATAATAGGATTATTTTTTACCATTCGATATAGATTGAGGCCATCCACGGTACCGGCAGGATCAGAGCTTAACCATCGTCCGATCCAGGGTTGATAGTAGCGATGACCATAATAGTAGAGGCCGGTTGCATCACGCTCTTTACCAGAATAACGAAAGATTTTATAGTCTGCTTCAACCTGACTGCTGGTTGTCCATATTGAGCTACCGCCATAGGGATAGTATTCTTCCTGACTAATCACTTGCCCTTGGCCATCAATTTCTATAGCGCTACTACCTATCAGATTATGGTAGCTGTAGCGTAATTGATTATTCTCAATACCTGTTGGTTTGCCGGTTTGCCAATGTAAAACCTGTACTTGAGCCTGCTCGGTGTCAGCGAAGGTCAGAATATGTAAATCTTCGGTTAAAGTTTCATTTATCTGGCTGATATGTAACTGTAAGCCTGATAGATAAATAACCTGTTGTAGGTGGATGCTATTCGCAGTTTGTGATGTGGTCGTTTTAGTTATACGTTGTCCACATGCATCATAGCGATAAGTCTCGTGATCAGATGCTTGTTGTTGGCGTTTTACTGGTGTGATTTGCAGTAATTCTCCGCGAAAACTCCAGTTAACGGCCTGAGCGGGCTGTAATTCTGTTTGGTGACCACCTGCATCAAACAGTTCGTCGACTTGTAATGGGTCGCTAGTTAGATTGCTAAGTACAGCTCGATTACTGCGGTTTGAGACGGTAATGTTGGTTGTATAACTGTTGTTACTGGCTGGGGCGCTATGGCGGATTTGGGTCAAATTACCCGCCACATCATAAACATAATGCCGAATGTAATTTGTATAGACACTATTATCAGCAGGCAGAGGAATGATTGGAGAAGGTAATGTGAAACTTTGTGGTTGAAGGTTAGCCATTACACGGCCAGTGGTGGATACCAGTTGATAAAGCGTATCATAGGTATAGGTATTTTCTGGAATGACTTTTTGATTATGCCAGAAGCGAGTTACCTCAGCATCATTACGCACGTTGATCACATTACCGACCGGATCATATTGATAACGTAAATCTTGTAAGATTTTTGCCGCCATTTGATGCGCTGCCGGCCGTTTGATTTTTGCGGCGATTAACCGTTGGGTTTGCGGTTCGTAAAGATAGCTGGTTACGATGCCATTGCCATGTTCTTCGCGTAATTTTTGTCCCGCGGCGGAATAAGTTAACGATTTAATGATAATCTGTTCGGTAGCATTTTCTATGGTTAGCCAGCTACTTTTTAGCATACCAGCAATATCATATTCTAACCGACGTCGGTTACCTTTAGCATCAATATTAAGTAATAATGCCCCGCTAGCATCAACAATATTTTGCGTGGTATAGCTATCATTAGATAAGTAACTTTGCCAGATAGTCTCATCCTCTGCTTGCCAGTTAGTTTCCTTATTGTTTATCAATAGCTGTTGGGTTAAAGATAATGGTACTCCTACTAAGGCGATACTATTGACTTGCTGTAAACCAGCGGTGTCATAATGGCGTAAACATTGTCCAAGCAGGTTCTTTTGCTTTTCGCTATCACTATTTCCAGCCCAAATAAAACGTTCTGTAACATACTTTGTTTTTGATGGTAATTGTTCAGTAATATTAATAGGTCTTCCGAGTTGCTGGCTATCTTCATATTGCCAGCTACGAAAAACACCTGTTGCAGAGATGGCAAATGTTGGCCGGCCGGCAATATCATGCAGATCAAAAGTCGTTCCGGCATCAACACTGTTAGTAGCTAAAACCATACTCGTTAGTGATACGTGGTAGTAAAAATTGGCTTTTATCGTCGGGTCATTTTTTTGTTGTTCATATAACCGTGGATCAATACTTTTTATTAATAAACCATGCGCGTTATATTAAACTAGTTGCTGAATAGAGACTTGCATTTTTTGTCACGCTATTGAGAATAAAAAGAGGTTTAACTTAGAGAATAAAGGTTTGAAATGATCAACAAAGAGCGGCTGTTACGAAATAATCGTTTATGTAAAGCAATCATTGGATTATCAGTCGAAGAATTGAAAAATTTAGCCGCTGAATTTTCAGCTTGTTATTTGATTTATCGGAAAAAGAATCGAAAAGATCACGAGCGGCAGATGGGTGCAGGGCAGAAAGGATTTATCCCAACCCCACTAGATAAACTGCTTTTTATTTTATTGTACACGAGTTTCGCACAGGCATATAAAATTCTAAAAATGGCTTAAAAGCAATGATTAATCTGCAAGTTACTAAAAAACATAAATTTTCTTAAATTACAATAAGTTGTATTTGATTTATAAGGTTTTGACTATTTATATATCATGCTGAATTAAACTTAAAAATAGAGCGTTTTTTTATTGGTGCGAAACTCGTGAATGATTTATCTGCTGACTGTTTACGCCATTAAGCATTTTGCTAAATTGGGTAGGGGTCATGCCTTCTTTAAAGAGATTTTTAAGACAATCGTTTTCGGTTTCTAGCTGTTGAACCTGTACCCCTAACAGTTGAACTTTTTTATGCTGCTCAGCCCATGCAATTGCGGATTCAGCAGGGTCAAGGAAATTAGGTAAGCCTAAATTTGTGGGGTCAACAGGCGCTAATTTACCCGTTCTGTAATCAATGAAAATCTGATTAACCATCAATCTGAACTTAGGCGAAATCCATCCAGCATACTCGATAGCTAAAAGTTCATGGGCGAAAGTGCCTGGTGAGGAACCGCCGTTAACGGTGTTGAGCACTTTATGAGCAGAGCCCGAATTCGGGCTTTGGTTGTTTTTCAACAAGTTAGCTTCTAATTCTGCAATTAATTCTTTAGCCTGAATAGTAGCTAGCCATTTGGAAGGGCGTTTATGTTCACCTTCACCACTGGCTTTATGTAACGCATTTAGATTAAAGCGGCCATTTTCGTCAGTGTGAATTTCAACACCAGCAATAATAGGGAAATGTTTATTTGGTATATTCATTAAATTTGACATAAAGGTATTCCTCAATAATGAAATTGATGAAAGATTTTGCAGATTGAACCCTAAACCCGTTATACTTATCAAAAAGGAGGATTCCCCATGGGTCAGGTTGCATTTGATACATTAAAATTTGTTGAAACATTAGAAAAAGAAGGTCTACCTAAAAATCAGGCTAAAGCCATTTCTTTAGCTGTCCGTGAATCACACGAGGCGGTTGATGTAGCTACTAAAGCTGATATTGCTGATGTTAAGCGTGATATAGCTGATGTTAGAAAAGAAATTGCTGATGTTCGCAAAGACTTATCTGCTGAAATCGCTGATGTTCGCAAAGACTTATCTGCTGAGATCGCTGATGTTCGTAAAGATATGGCTGCTCGCTTTGAGAAGAACGAAGCCCAGATACAAGCGCGTTTTGAAAAAACTGATGCTCAGATAGCACTAGTCCGTAAGGATGTTGAACATATTGCTAATGGACTACTTTTAAAACTTGGTGGTGTAATCGTTGTGACTATTAGTGCTGCAACAGCAATACTCAAATTCTTCTAATCCCTATGTTGCAGGTTCAAATCCTGCACAGCCCGCCAATCTGACGATGTACCTTCATCAGTCTTAAATTCTCTTTTTTAAGACGCTTATTTTCTTTTGTTAAGCACTGTATAATTTCTTTGAAAGTTTTTGTTTCCATGTCGTCGTCATTCCATATATCAATGCTGCTTAAGTATTTTGCATCGCTCAAATCACGACTGCCATTAGTCACGCCAACCAGATTACCCATATTAGGGTGTTTTGCTGTTACAATGCGTGGATTGTCTAATCTCATTATGTATACTCCTTCTTATTGCCCAGTATTGTCTAACCAATCAGGGCGCTCACCTTTACCCAAGTAAAAGTCTAAGATATCAAGTAAGCGAGGGTAGAACTCAAGCGCTTTTCTGCCATCCATGTCCACGATTTCTTCTTTACTGAATTTCCGCCACTTCTCTACCGAATGATGTTGACATCCCGCACGAAGGTATTCTCCATTTGTAATGGTAATTGGATATATTTCACCCATAATTACAAATGTGTGATCTGGAAGATCGGCTCCACGTAGGTTGGCTCCACGTAGATTGGCTCCACGTAGGTCGGCTCCACGTAGGTTGGCTCCACTTAGGTTGGCCTTGCGTCCCTTTTCGCCCATCGAATCTACCCAAACTTTATGCGCCTCAAGTATTTTTCTTAATTCATCGTTATTCATTTTATTTCCTTTAGATGATAAAAAAGACCTGTTCAGGTCTTATGTATATGAGTTAGGACGTGTGCCCAAGTGCCTCTTGGTGTCCGATTACAGTCATCACGGACGGGTTAACGCAATCAAACTATAGGGCACCTCGAAAAACCTAAGCCGAGTTTGATTTTGCTGATAAAGTTATCGGAAGCTGGTCTACTGAGCTAACCACCATGAAGAAACGCAGCGCCATTAAGAATGACCTCTTTGCAAACCAGTATCACCAACAGACGATCGACAAGTTGGGTGACCCGCTGGTCAAGATCGAAACCTGTA
>NZ_NHNG01000204.1:0-7294 GCF_002287155.1 Arsenophonus sp. ENCA | reverse complement strand
ATCAAGCCATACCGTGAGAGACCCGCGCTGCCTGAGTGCTTTGTTGTATGCAGGCCAGTTGGTGATTTTAAACTTTTGCTTTGCCATAGGGACCCGATGATGAAACGACTGTAGCGATCAGATCCCCTCAATCACCTAAAAGTTCGATTTATTCAACAAAGCCTTAGCGTACCCAAATTAGTTTTGTGCGAAACTCGTGTAAGAAACGAAAAATTTATGGTAGCTGTGGCTATCTGGATAAAACCGATATCAAGATAAAAAATAGCATTCTCTTTATCAGAAAGTTGGGGATTTTTGGTGATACTAATAGTTTGAGAATGGTGGAAGACCACAGGAGTCGAACCTGCCAAGGACCGCTGGCGGCCCCATCTGGATTTGAAGTCCAGCCACCCACCGGGGACGATGATCTTCCATGGAAAAATTGGCAATCATTATAATCTTATTTTCGGAAATTCTAAACCTAGGTATTTAAACAATCTGGCAAAAAAAAACAGATAAAATATTTGTCTTCATATTGAACTCAGCCGTTTGTAGCCATATCTTAATCACATCTCTTATTTAATATTTAATTGTACCTACCAAGTAGTATAATTAATCACAGGATGTTTTTATTATGACAAATCCTTTACTAACGAAATCTGTGTTACCTCATTTTTCAACCATTACACCGCAAGATGTTCTCCCTGCGATAAAAACCGTATTAGACAACTATCGGCAGACAATTGAGACCATAGTTAAAGAAAATAGCACCTTTAACTGGCACAATTTATGTCAACCATTAGAAGAAGCTAACAACAAACTCTCTCGAGCCTGGTCACCCGTAGGTCATCTCAATGCAGTAAAAAATAGCACCGAATTACGACAAGTATATGATACCTGTTTACCTATGCTATCAGAATTTAGTACCTGGATGGGACAACATACCGGTCTTTACCAAGCTTATAAATCGTTAAAAAATAGTGCTGAATTTGATACTCTCAATCAAGCACAACGTAAATCAATTGAAAATACGTTACGTGATTTTGAATTATCCGGAATTGGTTTACCAGTAGAAAAAAAGAAACGTTATGGTGAAATTGCTATTCGAATTGCCGAATTAAAAACTAAGTTTAGCAATAATGTGTTAGATGCAACGATGGGTTGGACGAAACTGATTAAAAATAGTGATCAGTTAACTGGCATACCGGAAAGTGCTCTTTTGGCAGCAAAAGCATTAGCTAAATCTAAAGGAGAAGGAGGCTGGTTATTCACGTTGGATATGCCAAGTTATCTGCCAATTATGACTTATGCTGATAATCGTCAACTACGCCAAGAAATGCATCACGCCTATAATACCCGTGCTTCTGATCAGGGACCAAACGCTGGTAAATGGGATAATAGTGACATTATGGATGAAATTTTAGCCTTACGTTACGAATTAGCACAATTACTTGGTTTTAATAATTTTGCTGAAAAATCTTTAGCCACTAAAATGGCCGAATCACCCAAACAGGTTCTGAATTTTCTTACCGATCTTGCGCAACGAGCCTACCATCAAGGTGAAAAAGCGCTTGCGGAATTGACCCAGTTTGCTAAGGATCACTACGGAATTGAGAAACTTGAGCCCTGGGATCTGGGTTACTATAGTGAAAAACAAAAGCAGCATAAATTTTCAATTGATAATGAACAACTACGTGCTTACTTTCCAGAACAACGGGTTATCAACGGTCTGTTCGAAGTCATTAACAGAATTTATGGTTTGACAGCAAAAGAGCGTCATGATGTGGAGATATGGCATTCCGATGTACGTTTCTTGGAATTATATAATGAACGTGGTGACTTATGCGGCAGCTTCTATTTAGATCTCTATGCCCGAGAAAATAAACGTGGCGGTGCCTGGATGAATAATTGTGCGGACAGATTAAAGCATATCAATGGTAGCTACCAAAAACCTGTGGCTTACCTAACCTGTAATTTTAACCAACCTGTTGGTGATAAACCCGCGCTGTTTACCCATGATGAAGTTATTACCTTATTTCATGAGTTTGGCCATGGTTTACACCATATGTTAACCCAAATTGATGTAGCGGATGTAGCTGGTATTAATGGGGTACCATGGGATGCGGTCGAACTACCTAGTCAATTTATGGAAAATTGGTGTTGGCAACCTGAAGCACTTACCTTCATTTCAGGTCATTATGAAACAGGTGAACCGTTACCAAAATCAATGTTAGATAATATGTTAGCAGCCAAAAATTATCAGGCCGCAATGTTTATTCTTCGTCAATTAGAATTCGGTTTGTTTGATTTTCGCTTACATACTGAGTATTCTCCGCAAAAAGGCGGCCAAATTTTATCAACCTTACGATCGATTAAACAACAGGTTGCTGTAGTGCCGTCACCCGAGTGGGGCCGTTTCCCTCATGCATTTAGCCATATTTTTGCCGGTGGTTATGGTGCCGGTTACTATAGTTATTTATGGGCCGACGTTTTAGCTGCCGATGCATTTTCACGATTTACCGAGGAAGGTATTTTTAATCGCAGTACTGGGTTATCATTTCTTGATAATATTTTAAGTCGTGGTGGTTCAGAGGAACCGATGGTACTGTTTGAACGTTTCCGCGGACGAAAACCTAAGCTGGATGCAATGTTACAAAGTTATGGTATTAATGTATAAATGGCAATTGATATCCAATTAATTTGTGAACCTGGCGCTTCTCAAAGCGCTTTATCGCTGATTGCTGACAAATGGCAACTTAAACACACGCCTGCTGCATTAATGGCATTAGTGCTAACACCCCAGTATTTACAATTAAAAAAATTGGACGAACCTAAATTAGGTGGCATTTATGTTGATTTTGTTTCAGGGGCAATGAGACACCGACGTAAATTTGGTGGTGGTCGAAATGAAGCTATTACCAAAGCAGTTGGCATCAAAAAATCCTATTTACCAACGATTGTTGATGCTACTGCCGGTCTTGGCAGAGATGCTTTTGTCCTTGCTGCACTAGGCTGCGAAGTCCGGCAGTATGAACGTCATGCCGTAGTTGCGGCGCTTCTTGATGACGGATTACAACGGGGTTACGCTGACGCTGAAATAGGAGGCTGGTTAAGACAGAGAATGACATTGCTACACGCTTCAAGCATCGATGCATTGACAACGCTGTCACCCGCACCAGATGTAGTTTATCTCGATCCGATGTATCCCCATCGACAAAAGAGTGCCTTAGTAAAAAAAGAAATGCGCGTTTTTCAATCGCTTGTTGGTAATGATGACGATGCTGACAGCCTTTTAATTCCGGCAATGACAATAGCTAAACGCCGGGTTGTGGTGAAACGACCCAATTATGCATCCCCCCTAGCAGCAATCTCCCCACAAGCGACGATCAAAACTAAAAATCATCGTTTTGATATTTATTCATTTTCAACTGATTCACTCCGTTAAATATTCATAAAAATAATAAATAACCAAAAATGTTGATAAAAAGCGAAATATTATATCAATATTAACTATTATATAAAAATATCCCCTATTTATTGTTCCAAAAATACCATTTTTTTAAAATAATATTCATATTATAAACATTAAAATAAACTTGCAATAACCTTAAAAAAAATGTAATTTAACAAATGTTATTGTTTAAATGGATATTGTTAATAATATTGGAGATAATTTGTGGATCATAAAATAAAACAACAGGATACATTTGATTATTATTTCAACACCAAAACCTCAAAACAAGAAATAACCATAACAGAAAAAATAAAAGTTATTCTTAATTATAGAAATCCCTCCCCCAAAAAACAAAATAAAATAATTGAAGAAATCCAACAGGCGGTAAATGATTTTAAAATTTTTGCTGATTTAAAATATATTAAATCAAGCGAAAAGCCACTTGAAATATATATATTCGATAATAACGAAGATTACCAACATTATGGTAAAGAAAAAGGTTTAGGAACCGAGGGTGGTAAATTTTATTCAGGAAATCCACCGACCATATATGTATATCAACAGGGCAATGTTTTTAATCTTAAACATGAGTTTACCCATTATTTAACTAATATAAATATAACTAATGAAGCTCACTTACCTACCATATTAAAAGAGGGCATCGCTGATTATATTGAATATTTTTCCGATAATAAATTTAATGCCCAAGCAAATAGCATTGATCTAACTGAAGATGAAATAAAATCAAAAAATATATCTGAGTTCTTAAAATTAAAATATTCAAATGACTTTCATGAAAATGCCAAGGTTTATAAAGTAGGTCTTGCTCTTACTATGTATTTAAAAGCAAAAAAACCTGAATTGTTAAAAAATCTTTTACATAATGAAAATCCAGAAAAATATTTAGAGCTAATTAAAAATGAAAATGATAATTTTAAAAATTGGCTTAATGAAAATAATAGCGATAATGCCATGCAAAAAATAAATGCTTTAGAAGTGACTAAAGGTGAATTTATTGCTAGCAAAAAAGAAATAATAGATGGTGAAATTAAAAATGTAAATTATTATACCGCTGATATAAAAAGTTTAGAAACAAAAGAATTTGTTGGTAAATTTGCCACTGTAGAATACAAAGGTTATGGTAATTATATTCGTTGCTATAATGCAGCATCTAGAGATTATTTCGATATTAAAATAACCGGTGATTATCACTATTTAAAATTAATTAAAAATAATAACAATGAAATTAAATTAGTGTTTACCAATGAAGATGGCACTAAATATTTTACCGATAGTTATGAATATCAACATAAACTCAAAATACGATCAAAAAATTTTTGAGGGAAAAATAACTGAAGAAAGAGTAAATGAAATAATTGCTCAATTAATAGAAATTAACCCTAATGCGCTAATTAATATGAACTTAGCCAATAAACCTTTAGGCACTATTTTCAATGTAAAAAACTCGGTAAGGGTATGGTCAGTGCATTATCTTTATATGATGGAGAAGAAAAAGTTAGCGAATTACTTAGCGAAACCGGTTTCTTCAAACAAATTGATGGCCAACAGCAAAAATCCTTTGTTTTCACGAGTTTCGCACAGGCATATAAAGTTCTAAAAATATCTAAAATAATGTTTTATCCGTAAGATATTTTATAATATAAAATATATATTTATTTCAATAACTTATGTGTTAATTAGCAATTTTTGCGAATTATATATTATGTCGAATTGAACTTAAAAATAACTTGTTTATTTGTTGGTGCGAAACTCGTGTCTTAATCCGCTTGACTACCGAGTAAATCCACTGCAGTGAAACTTTGTATTTACGCGCCAGGGCATGATGGTTATGCCCATTGAAATCGGCAAATATCTCCCGATCCCGCTGGTTAATTTTCCACATCAGCCCCATCGGAAAATAAACGTTCTGCCCGCCCCAGACCCGCATCATTTGATTGGCGACGGCATCACCTATCTGGCTGGCAACAGCGGGGTCAATGTCGATAATCTGTCTGACGGTCTGTGCCGTGTGTTCGGCCAGTTCAACCAGTAACTCCGGCCCTTTGCTGCGAAAGGTATTCTCTAGCATGAGGTTGTCCTCGCCACGCGTTTTTGCCACTGCTTGAGTTTTTCGATAACTTGGCTAGCCTGAGGGTTATCCAGCCAATAAGGCGAATCACAGCCGGTTTCCCGTTTAACAAAGTGAGCAAGGGCTTTTGCCGAGGCATCACGGACGATGCCCTCATCGGCCATTGCCTGCCACAGGGCCTGTATTTTTTGGATTTGCGGACGGTCGCTCTGCTTTTTCGTCGTGGGTTGAGTAGACTGGATACGAAAGCCTTTGGCTTTTAGGGTCTCTAACACCCGAGCCAGTTGACCGATATTCAGGGCTTTTGCCGATGTTTCTCCC
Source organism: Arsenophonus sp. ENCA (assembly GCF_002287155.1). Lineage (NCBI taxonomy): Bacteria > Pseudomonadati > Pseudomonadota > Gammaproteobacteria > Enterobacterales > Morganellaceae > Arsenophonus > Arsenophonus sp. ENCA. The sequence continues at coordinate 1,451 of NZ_NHNG01000204.1, read as the reverse complement.
GTTAGCCTGTGCAGCAGCTGGCGGTAAGTCGTGTCGTCCAGCTTGAGGTGCTGGGCGGCAATATGGATTAACTGCAAGTATTTTTGTCGGGTCATCGGGGGTGTCCTTTATCGTCGTGGTCAGGATTCCTTATGCCATGAATAAAAAATAATCCTTCGGGTTTTGAAGGATTATAAAATGAATATCGTTATTATACAATTGAATGAATTGTACGTCTATTTTCTGCTATGACTTCTTCACGCAAATCGCCTTGGCATCTATATCCTTGACCGTTTCAAATTTTTCTGTGAACTGTTTGGCGGCCTGTTGACAGGCGGTTGCCGTGTCAAACTCCTGTGTATGCAGCGTGGAAAAAGCATTACCGGCATAAGGACTGGCGTATAGTGCTAAAATTAATATCCACATGATAATTTATCCTCTTTCACTGAATTAAGGTCGGGTGTTCAATAAAACAAAGGCTGACCGCAATGAACACCAGGAAACCGGCAAACAGGCGGTTTTGTTGTTTACGGGTTTCTGGTGATTGAAAATAAGGCCGTAAGCGGGCGGCAATGAGCGCGTAGAGCGTCATCATCAGCGCATCGACCACTACCATCGTCAAAGACATGAGGGTTATTTGTGGCCCTAATGGTTGGGCCGGATTAAGAAAGACCGGTAGTGTGGCAAGCAGGAAAGCGAGCGCTTTGGCGTTGGTGATATCGGTCAGAAAACCCCAGCAGAACCGYTGTGCGCTGCCGGTCAATGCTGCAACAGCGTAGGCATCCARGATGACCGGCGCGCGCCAGGTTCGGTAGGCGGCAAACAGTAGCCAGAGTACGCTAATGCACTTTAGAATAAGCCAGGCTGTTGCTGAGGCGCGCAATGCCTCAGCACCCAGTGCCACAATCGGCACCATCAAGGCTAACGCGGTCGCCTGACCGGCAATAAGCGGTAGCGTCTTGCGCCATCCCCGCTGGAAAGCATGATTAAGGGTGAGGATAGCGCCAGCGCGCGGTAATACCGCATTAAGCAAGACACCGCCTAAAAAAACTAACCAAAGGTCAAGGTTCATGGTTTATTTCCTTCGTGCGTTTGATGATGGGGTGGGATTGATGTTGAGGTCGTCTTTGCCCTCATACCCGTTAAAGGATTAATATCCCAGTTAAGTACCCAGGCACCATATCGCTGTCCGCAATGGGGGCAGGCCAGGATGAGATCAATCCCCCACTCGCCGCTTTCCGGTTGTTGAGTAATCTCTGCCTGGGTAGGATTCAGGTGTCGGGTTGCCTGATGGCAACTGATGCAGGTAATACTCATAACGTGTTTTCCTTATCTAATGTGACGATAAACTAGTTGCTGAATAGAGACTTGCATTTTTTGTCACGCTATTGAGAATAAAAAGAGGTTTAACTTAGAGAATAAAGGTTTGAAATGATCAACAAAGAGCGGCTGTTACGAGATAATCGTTTATG
>NZ_NHNG01000203.1:0-7420 GCF_002287155.1 Arsenophonus sp. ENCA | reverse complement strand
TGAGCAAAAATGGGCGCCGTCACGATAAACGCTTACTCGATAAAGTCGATATAATTCGCCATATTCCTCCTGAGGTAACCATCTGGGCAGATACCGGTTTTCAAGGTATAGATAAACAGCATCCTAATACACAAATCCCAAAAAAAGGAACTCGAAAAAGACCTTTATCGCCTGAACAAAAACAAGAAAATAAAATAATCTCGGGCATCCGTATTACAGTTGAACACGCCATCGCGGGTATCAAGCGCCTCGGTTGCATGACCCAAATTTTACGGAATCGTAGACCCTTTATTGATGATACCTTCTTACTCCTTAGCGCAGGTCTTTGGAATTTCCATCTCAGAACAGCGTAAAATTTACTTCAATCACCGAAACACCCTTATTTCACTATTAAGCAACACGCTTAGAGTTTCCCTCCTGCCAGTCGGTCTCTCTTTATATAGCGATAAAGCGTATTCTTGCTGACAGAAACACCATGCTTCAAACGTAGCCTTCCACTGATAACTTCTGGCGAGGTATGTAAAGCAAGCTCCTTACGGATAAAATCCTGCGTTTGCGGGGTTTGTTGATTAAATGCATCTCGTGTAGATTTATTGAGACGTCTGGCTTTCGCTAAGGTATCGGCTCTTCTGCAAGAATAAAGTCCATGGAAAGCGGGATCAGTATTACGTTTGAGTTCCCTGCTGACAGTTGAACGAGAAAGCCCCAATTCTCTAGCAATAGTGGCCTGAGTAACACCGTCAATTATTCGTTTTTCGATATAAAAACGCTCATGTAAGTTCAAATGTTTTCCCTTCATACAACAATATCTCTTATGGGGTAATTACAGTAATTTTATCTATGTATGACCAAGGATTTACTTTGTTGCATTTCGTTTGGGAATTGGCGATCTAGATTAATAAAGAATGTTTACAGCAAACAACTCCAGTATTTAACTGATTGATCGCTTTTGAATATTGTAAGATAAAGGAGTTTAGGTTAACCAAGTACACGCAAAATTATCATATATTTTGCTTCAATGCCTCTTATGAAAAAGGAAAAAATGATGAATGATATTCAATCAACTTTACCGGCTACAAATTCAGTAACTCAATATAATACATCATCATATAGTGATGGTATGGAGACCATTTCTCAAATCAACGAACTGATGATGATGCTAACTGAAATGCTAAAAAAACTCCGTAATACCTTGCAAGAATTTAACCAGAAACAGCAAGAACTCGGATGGAATATCCAGGTTGCTTCAATGGATAAAAAACGTGAAGGCATAGATAACGCAAATTCTGCGGCAAAATGGGCAGCATGGGGACAAATAGCTGCAGGCGGGATCGGCCTAGCTGGAACAGGGGCTGGAGCATTATATGGTCGTTCCGCCGCGGTAGCTGCAAATACAGTTGATAAAGCCAATCAGGCAATGCAAACAAGTTTAACAGTCGGAGGACAGATTGGATCAGGTTTAGGTCATGGCACACAAGGCATTACACAAATACAATCGGCTAACGACACAAAATTAGCAGAACTAGATAAATTGACAGGAGAACTTCAAACAACTAATGCGCAAAATTACGCAAAAAATACTAATGATTTAGCAGACAAAATTCGGCAAGTTTCTGAGCAAATGAGAGCTTTTACGAAAGATTTAGTTGAGTTACATAGTCGAATAAATTCGGCCATTCGCCATTAAAATTCGTTTTAACAATTAAAGTTAATAAACTCACTGTATGTATTTTTTAAGATATGAAAAAAAAAGAACCATCATAAATTTAAGAGGATAAATTATGATTACTTCATCAGTGGATTCATTCAGCAGTAATGCTATTTCAGGATCGTATAGTGTTACACATGGCTATAAAGAAGATCCTATATTATCTCAAGGTATAGAAATATTATATACTTTCATGAACTTACTCTCAGATTTAGCCAACGAAAAATATCTTGAAATGAAAAAAAGAGCTGATTTTTCAAGAGATTCTCAAGAAATGGCTAACCGAGTTGATGAAATCATCGCTAAGGTAGAGAAAGAAGGCGATAAAGCAAAAGCAGAGATTCCTGATCACGTCAGAATATTTATGGAAAAAAATAACATCACTGTTGACGGAAAAAACATCAACGATTACGCGCCAAAAGGTCAAGCTTTAGATCAAGGTCAATTACAATCGGTTAAAGCCGCCATCAAAACCTTATCAGACAGAGCATCTGATTTTGTTTCTCAATCACAATTACAAATTCAAAAAGTCATGCAAACTTACAATGTTACCGTTAGTTTACTCAATAGTATGCAAACTATGTTAGGAGAAATGAACAAATCAATCGCGCAAAATATCCGCTAAAAATGAGAATGATATCAAATACAGAAGGTAAATAACCGCAGGTTCGCACAATGGCGTTATGTGTAAATGGCCGCCGTCTGCGAGGAGATATTTTCGCAGACGGCTATTCAACATAACGGCGTTGTATATTGTGCGAACCTTAATGATAAATTTAGGGTAAAGAAGATTAATTCAAGAAATCTATTCATCTTATAACAACCTGTATCACATAATAATAATAATAACGATAAAACGTTTTACAGAGCGATACAAGAGCTTCTAGGATAATAACTGAAGATTAGGGTTAATGTCTTATACATAGGATGGTCAACTTTAGTTGACCACTACATTTATATTGGCAGATGAATCATTTTCTTCGCATTGGTAGCGAACGACATACATAAATTTTATATTTGAATAAACCTATCCATACCTGATGTATTTTACTGGCCAGTGAACATTAGTTTGGTTAGCCCCAGGCATTTTAGCTAGGGATAAATCGACATTAGACATGTTTATATTAGTCATGTTGGAACAAGCTAAATTAGTACGAAACAGGTCTGCATCGGATAGATTGGCACCAGACAAATTGGAACAAGTTAGGTCTGCGTCAGATAGGTCTGCGTTAGATAAGTCTGCGTTAGATAGGTTTACGTTCGATAGATCAGCACCTCTTAGATCTGCATCCTGTAGGTTAGCACGAATCATAATTGACTGTGATAGTCTTGCATTCGATAAGTCTGTATTCTGTAGGTTAGCTCGGAATAAATTGCTCTGTGATAAGTCTACGTTGGAGAGATCTGCGTCAGATAGGTCTGCGTTCGATAGATCTGCGTTTGAAAGGTTTTTATCCGTCAGATTAGTATTGGACAGATCCACTCCCCTTAGGTTCATCTTACCCTGCTCTGTTAATATCAACGGATTTTGATAAATTTTAAGCTCATCTCTAAGCTTTAGTGTGCGGCATACATCTACGTATGTTCCTAGTGGGATTTTAGTGGATATAGAATCATTTCCCTTGCAAACCTTAACCTTAACAACATTCCTTTCTATGGGGGTGAATGATACTGAGCATCCTAAAATATTATTCAATTTGAACTCTGGGGCCATTGATCTCTTTATGTTTTCTTCGAGCTCCTCAGTATCCCATTTTTGTAAAGCGCTAACCATAGAATCTATCAGGTCCGTATATAGTTTTTCATTATTTCTACGCACACCTCCAAAAGTAAAAAAATTAATTATATGTTGTAGTATATTGCGTGGAGAGGTGGCATCTCTCATAGCTGAACCTGTAGCGCGAGCCATATCACATATGTTAAGCATATTATTAATATTCATTATTAATTCCTCATTCAGAGTTAGATAATAAAATACTTAATATTAACCTTTATCTAATATACCCTATTCTTATTTTTGCATTTTATCAATGTTAATCAACAAGCAACCGTATAATTTAACTCTTCACTTGTTTTAGTTCGATAAAGTTAATCTTTCTAAAATGCTTGTATGTGATAATTAGCTATCATCCTAGGGGCTGTCGTCACGAGTTAAAGAGAAGTATCGTTTGTTTTTTTTTAAACAAAAACAACAGAGAAAAGGTAGATTTACATCATAAGTTTGATTAAATAAATCATCTTACAGGCATGGTGGTGAGTAAATTTCGACCATAAATTGAATGTTAAATATACTATATCTCGGTATGTTCATCTTGTGACGACAGCACCTAACCCTTACTGCAAAAGATATTCAGATTGCTATTTCATTTAGCGGAAAGCGAAAAAATATTTGTGAAGCGGCAGCAATAGCTAAGCAGCAGGGAGCGAAAGTAATTGCCATTGTTGGTAATAAACAACAGACACCATTAGTGCAGTTAGCTGATTATGTATTGGAAAGTATCGCTGGTGAAAATGAATGGCGAAGTTCGTCAATTTCTTCTCGTGCCGCCCAAAATACGTTGACCGATTTGTTATTCCTAGCGCTATTACAAAAACGGGAGGTAAAAGCCCGTTCATTAATCATAAATGCCCGTTTAATGATCAACAAATTAGATGAATAGTGACTGACGGCACGATGAGGCTAATCGTAGCCTCATTAATGCCAGCTGCGCTTAATTAAGTTTTATTATACTGTTAAAAAAATCTGTCTTGAATCGAATTATGCCTGACATTCAAACTCTTTTATCATATTTTCCAGAGTTTCTTGCTGTGCTAGCCACTCGGTTTCGGTTTCCTCTAATGTCGATTTTGTTTCAGTTTGCTGTTTTAGGTAATTATTGAGTTCAGATTTACGATTGTGGTTATAAATATCACTATCAGCCAGTTTTTGTTCAATTTGAGCTAATTGATTAGATAGATTTGTGATCTTTTGTTCTAACATTGATAACTGTTTTCTGAGTGGCTGCGTGCGTTGGCGGAATTCTGCCTCACGTCGTTTTTGTTCTTTACGATCTTGGGCAGTTAAGTTAGCTGATAGCATCTTATCTTGTAACTGTTCCTGACGAATTTGTTGGTGCTGTTGTTTATTCTGTTCGGTTAACCATTTTTGATAGTCGTCCAGATCACCAGCAAAAGGTTCAACCTGACCTTGATGAATGCGATAAAATTCATCTGTTGTTGAGCGCAGTAAATGGCGATCATGGGACACAACAATTAAGGCGCCATCAAATACAATCAATGCTTCTGTTAATGCCTGTCGCATATCCAAATCTAGATGGTTAGTTGGCTCATCGAGCAGCAGAAGATTGGGCCGTTGCCAGACAATCAAGGCTAATACTAACCTCGCTTTTTCCCCGCCGGAAAAATGCATGCATGGCTCATTTACTTTGTCGCCTTTAAAGCCAAAGCCACCAAGATAGTCGCGCAAATGTTGTTCAGTTTCTTGCGTAGCAAGGCGGTAAAGATGTTGTAATGGCGATTCATCCATGCGCAGATAATCTAATTGATGTTGTGCGAAATAACCGAGTTTAATGCTTTTCGCTAAGGAAATTTCCCCCTGTTGGGGTAATAGATCACCAGCCAGTAACTTGATTAAGGTTGATTTACCTGCCCCGTTACGGCCGAGTAAACCAATTCTTGAGCCGGGAACCAGATTGAGTTTAATTGATTTTAAGATTACTTTATCGCCGTAGCCAGCGCTAACTTTTTCCATTTTAAGCAGGGGATTAGGTAAACAATCTGGTGCTCGAAACGAAAAGTAAAATGGGTTATCAATGTGGGCGGGAGCAACTAGTTCCATACGCTCTAACATTTTGATCCGGCTCTGTGCCTGTTTAGCTTTTGTTGCTTTATAACGAAAACGATCAATATATTTTTTTAAATGGTTAACTTTTTCTTGTTGGTTTTCGTAAAGTGCTTGTTGTTGCGCCAGTTTAGTCGCTCTTTGTTGCTCAAAGGAAGTATAATTACCGGTATATTCGAATAAATTTTCTTGTTCGATATGCAGCACTTTGTCAATGATAGGATCGAGAAAATCTCTATCATGGGAAATCAGGATCAGAGTGCCGGCATAATTTTTAAGCCATTTTTCTAACCAAATAACCGCGTCTAAATCTAAATGGTTAGTTGGTTCATCGAGTAATAATAGATCAGAACGACAAATTAAAGCTTGTGCCAGATTTAGTCGCATCCGCCATCCGCCGGAAAAGGCGCTGACAGGTTCATCTATTTGTAATGGTGAAAAACCTAAACCATGTAATAAACTAGCAGCACGAGCGCGAATACTCCAAGCATTGATAGCATCCAGTTGACCATGTATTAATGCAATAGCATGGCCATCATTTTTGTCATTTGCTAGTTGTAGTTGTTTTTCTAATTTGCGGTATTCGTGATCGCCATCAATCACATTTTCAATGGCAGATTTTTTTAGCGCAGGTGTTTCTTGATTGACCCAAGCGAGAGCCCAAGTTGTTGGAAAAGTAATACTTCCTGCTTCAGGTTGCATATCACCTTTGATTAACGAAAATAGGGTCGATTTTCCACAGCCATTTTTGCCAATTAAGCCCACTTTTTGACCTGGTGTGATAGAAGCTGTTGCACTATTTAGTAAAACCCGAATACCACAGCGCATTTGTAGCAATGAAAATACAATCATATAAACCGTATCTTGATAATATATTAAATCATTTATAATTTTAAAGAATATAAATGGCCTTTGGTGTGTATGTTAACTAAAAATTGTGCTTCTGGCACGCTTTTGAGGAGCTAATTATGTCGCTACCACCCAAGATTCTCATTATCTATGCCCATCCTGAACCTACTGAATCTGTGGCGAATAAGATGCTCATTGAATATGTTCAGGATTTAGACAATGTTGTGATCCATGATTTATATGGTACTTATCCGGACTATTTTATTAATGCCAGCTATGAACGGAAGTTGCTTTGTGAGCATGAAATTATCATTTTTCAGCATCCGCTTTATACCTATAGTTGTCCATCTCTTTTGAAAGAGTGGTTCGATAGAGTATTAACGCGAAATTTTGTTTGTGAGCAAAGTAAACAACTTAAAGGCAAATATTGGCGTTCAGTTATTACTACCGGAGAGCGTCAGGAAGCTTATCAATATGGTGGTTATAACCGTTTTCCGTTAACTGAATTGTTACGTCCTTTTGAACTTATTGCTTTAATGTGTCACGAGTTTCGCAGTCTCTAAAAAAGAAGTATAAATTTAAAAACAAGAAAAAATCAGGATGTTCATATTTTGTCCGGTTATCCATGCATTAAAGATATCTATAAAATATTCTTGCGGGCACCTCGAAAAACTCAAGATTTTCAATTAACCCTTGGCTTTCATTCTATAATTAGATTTTTTTTGATTATCACGCTACTGATTCTATCGCACATTGCCCTGGCTAGGGCCATTTGACCCATTCTGGGCGTCAGAAAGCCACGATGCACGCGCTCTGGAAGTACGCCAACCGCTTTAGGTTGTAACATGCTGCCATCATCGTCATGGCAAAATTAGCGCGCACCTGTCCAATGGTGCGGATCAGTTTTCTACCCATTTGTTCCATCGCCGCAAATGCATGTTCAACCCGTGCCCTAGTCTTTGCAATCCTGTGGTTTCGCCCTTGCTGAGTCTTGGACAACGGTTTGTTTCGATGGCCTTTAC
>NZ_NHNG01000530.1:0-7457 GCF_002287155.1 Arsenophonus sp. ENCA | reverse complement strand
ATTATCAGCAGCGAGGGCGAACAGGTGGCCTAGCAACCAACGGTTGTTCTCAAATAACGGCCACAGGGCATCAGGCATCGTGAAGGTGCCATGTTGAAAGGGAACGTCAGGAAGACGCGCCATCATAGTGGCGATCCAGATATCGGTGGCCTTTTTGCCGCAGCTCGGGCATCCCCGACCTTTACGAGGCTGTCGCAAAAGAGGTAGTATCATGTTTTTAATGATTTCAATATTTTGATTTTAAAGAAAAAATTAAATTATTTTTATTGTAAATACCCCTTTTGCGACAGCCTCATTTCTCACGCGGCACCAGTCTTGCCAGCTTGGGGATAAACTTCTCACACACCATATGCATCATCAGCACCACGATACCCAGCAGAAAACAGGGGTAGCCCAATGCGCCGAACAGGGCGGAAACCATCGTTTTCTTGCCTTCCACAATCTGGCTGGCACGACGCAAAGCATCGGAGAGCTTGCCGGAAAGAATGCCGGAACCAATCAGGGTGGCTTCCTGAACCGGTACCCACTCGAGCAGTACCTTTTCAAAAGCCCCTTGCCCCTCATCCAGCGCAGAGAGGCAATCGGTCAACAGCACGGCGTAGGGATGATGTTTGCGGCCAAAATCGGTGACAACGTTGCGCATATCGATAAAGGCTTGCTGCAATGATTTGTTGTTATCCAGCAGAAAGGCCAGCATGTCGTAGAAGGCAATACGGTCTTTGGCGGAAAAGGTTTTTTGGTAAATCCAGCGGATGGTAGTGTCAACGTGAGGTTTAACAGCGAGAAAATCGATATTTAATCGAAACGACATATTTTACTCCAAAAAATGGTCGGTGACTTGAAAATGTCTTATATGACCCCCATATTTTTATTGTTGAAGTCAACTTTGATCTTCGACACACAGACCCTCAAGGAGGGCATATGACTTCTTATCGTTCTTTATCTCTAATTCCTACCTTCAGTAATTATCTTCCTGATCGCATTACCCAAATGGATCGGCTGTTTAGTCGGCTAACTGGTGAAAAGCCCCTTGGCGATAATCCAGCTTATAACCTACGTCAGAAAGACAAGAATCATTATGAGCTAACGTTTAGTGTGCCGGGTTATTCACAAGATGAATTGGAGATTTCTGTGCATAATCATCAGATAACCATCAGTGGTAAAGCGAGCGATGAGAAAAATGAATCAGAAGATGAAAAAGAAGGTGTTAAATGGTTACATCAAGGCATTAGTAAAAATGGATTTTCTGTAAATTTCAGCCTTGAGCATCGAATAACGATTCAGCAAGCGACGCTAGATAAAGGATTATTAGCCTTGCAATTTATCTACGAGATCCCTGAACAGGAAAAACCGCAGAAGATTCCAATTGGCGTTCAAAATGAATCCGGGTGTGTCATTGAACACAACGCTGCTTAATCATAGTGCCCCTAATTGGGGCGCTTTAACTTTCTAACGGCAACAACGTATAACTGTCCTCATCAATCGGGCAAATGAAATGCGCCGCCAGTGGGTCAACCTCTCCCGCATGGATATAGTGCAAGACGTGCTGATTACGCGTCATGCCGCCAAGCTGACGATGCCAGTAGGTTTTCGCCGCTGCCTTGCTTTTTGTCCGGTACAGTTCAAAAAATTGTGCATCCGGGGCGATCACTTCGGCTACCACAATCCGCCCGACAATCCCGTGATAACAGTGTTCGCAGCCTTCAAAATGGCGCATAAACACCTTTTCAGGCTGGCAATGGTGTTCAATCAGATCGCGATCGTCCGCCTCAAGCTGCCCGGCTACCCGGTGATAAGGCACTTTGCAGTGCGGGCATAAGCGCTGTACCAGTCGTTGGCTTATCAGCCCAATCAATAACTGCGCATCGGCCAATAGCCGTGCGGATACCCCTTCTATTTCCAGTCGTTCAAGGATATTCAGGCCATCATTGGCATGCAGTGTGGTCATCAGAAGATGCCCGGTCATCGCCGCTTTCAGTGCGGTGATGGCAGATTCCAAATCGCGGATTTCACCGTTTAAAATCGCATCCGGATCGCATCGCAAGGCATAGGCCATCGATAGCAGCCATGCGCGTTTGATTTCTTCGGTGTTTTTCTTATCAGCGATGATCGGCGTCTGGATTGCGCCATAAATTCGGCCTTCGGGGGGGTCTTCAATGGTTAACAGTCGCCGTATCGGTAATTTGTTGATATAGCCCCATAGCGCAAGATAAGCGGCGGAGGCGGTGCGTAGTGTGGTGGATTTCCCGGATCCGGTTGGCCCGGATAAAATCATCATCCCTTCGGGACGGCGCAACAGGCGTTTCAGTACCCGGACTTGATCGGGCAGGAAGCCCAAGGATTCAAAATCCGTTACGGCATCGCCATCATCCTTAATCAGGCGCATCACCACATACAGCCCGCCGACAGCAGGCATATGCGCATAGCGGGCACCAAATATTCCCAGCGGTTTTAAAAATCGTTCAGCAATGCGGCCATCCTGATGAAGATTGGGGTAAAACTGTTTCTCGGTGACGTCACACATCGACAGGATAATGGTGGATGCCAGCGCCATCCCTTCGTCCTTGTCGATGCAGTCCAAACATTGCAGTTCACCGTGCACCCGCGCTTCAATATAGCAAAACTGACCGCCATCGCGTCCGACGGTAAAATGCACGTCAGACGCCGATAGCGCAATGGCCTTGCGGAAGTAGCTTAATACCCGCTGCTGGTTAACGCTATGAGTCGGCTCATTAGTCGATTGCGGTATCGCTACGTTGGCGATTTCATCCAGCGACAGGCTGGCCCAGCGGGTACGCCCCGGAAAGGATTTCTGTACCCGGCTGACAAAGTGCTGAACCTTGAAATCCTCGCGGTAATTGAGGCTGTCGCAAAAGAGGTAGTATCATGTTTTTAATGATTTCAATATTTTGATTTTAAAGAAAAAATTAAATTATTTTTATTGTAAATACCCCTTTTGCGACAGCCTCTAATTGTCCGCGATAAAAATATCAATCATACCGTCCTCGGCCTGTGTCACCCGCACAAAGCGGGCGATATCGGCATCGGGTTGCGGAAGCGTATTTAACATCACTCTTTTTCTCTTTATCAATAAAATGCCAATGTGCGTTTATCGTTGCCGTCAGCAACCCGGACTTCACGGGCGCTAATCGCCTCAACCCAAAAACGGGTACCGGGGATCTGCTCACCCTGCCGCAGTTCTGCCCGCTTGCCATCGGAAAGCACCAGACGTGCCATCAATTGCTTGCCACTGCCGTAAATTTCTTCTACTGACGGTAAGCCCCCAGTACGGGGTAAAATCGCCAACTCACGGCCATTGAGTGGTAAATTCGCTGGCCGGGTATCAATACCACTGTCTTCCAGTTCGCGTTGAATGCGGGCGCGGGCAGCTTTGGCTTCCAGCATGACGGTTTCGGCCTGTATCTGCTCTAACCATTGCAGGGTGTACTCTTCCATCACGGGCGGTTGCGGCAGCGGTGTTTCGGCATAGGCTACGCCACTTAACCACGCGGCGATAAACAGGACGCGCTTATGATTTTGCATATAATTTTCCTTCCATCCGGTAACTTAATCGCCCCTGATTGAGCGTGATCGTGATAACGGTCAGGCGTAAACCCAGATCGTCCAGTTCATCAAACAACAGGGTTGGGGGGATGGCGGTTTCCAGTGAAAAACTAAAACTGCGCCACGGCATAATCAGCGCTTCGCCATTAGCGCTCACCTGACGGTTGTCGTCTTCCTGTAGGTTAATCGGCAGGCGCATCCGTTGCGCAAAGGTGGTTAATCGCTGTATCTGGTTATCCGCCTCTGGCAAGGCGCGGGTATCCGGCGACGCGGTGAAGGTCACGGGCTGGCTAAAGCCGCCGGTATCGCCCTGACCTGGCAAATTGAAATACGGTGTCGTTTGCCCGGCGTAAACCTGCTTTACCCGGTAAGCGAAATCGCCCACGGTGGCCCCAACGGGTTTGCTGTACGCCAGTCGTAGTGTGCCTTCCTGTGCGCACTGCGCCTCTTTAAAGCGCCAGCCTGCCAGCGACAAGGGGATTTTTTGCCAGCGTTCGGCACAGGCGTTAATAAACGGCATCAGTCGCGGTGTGTCATGCCACGGTGAGCGCAGAGCCGGGGAGGTTTGCACTTGTTGCTGTGCCAGCCATGCTGCCCGTATTGCTTCCTGACGTAACGTTTCTTGATGAGTTTGAACCCCGTTCCAGCCAAAGTAACCGGCCAACATCAGGCAGCACAGGGTGAACAGGCTTAAAAATCGCCGCTTGCGTGATGTCGCCTGAAAGCGGGCACTGGCTGGAAAACGAAGCCCTGCCAGCAAACCGTCTAAATCAAAAGGCTGGCTATCGGTGACGTTCCAGTCTGCCGGGGCGAAAATCTGCCAGCCGCCTTCCGGCTCACGGTTAAACTGGAGAAAGTTTTTTTGCGCCTGCGCGATGGCGGCCTTGTCGCCGACCACATCGTTAATCAGCACCCCGTCAATGCTGCTGACAAAGCCGTAATGCGCCTTGTCTATCGCGATAATGGCGTAGCCGCTGCCTTTAAGTTGTCGGGCGATGAGCAGTGCCAGTGCGTAACCGTCCTTGCAGCCTTTAGGCAATGCCAGCTTTGCCCAATTGATCAGCCCCATCACCCACTGCGGATTTTTCTGGCTGTCCCGATAGCGATAGCTGACCACGCGATCAGCCCCTTGCCGTCGCGCTTCGCTTTTAACGTTTTTACCCGCCCGCAACGTCACGGGAAGCCAGTCTATGCCGGCCAGAAAAACGCGGCGACCTCGCACAATCGGCGTCGCGGTAAATAGCGGTGTTGTCGTCATTGTTATCCCTCCTGCGACAGAACAGGAGTAATAAGCACAACCAGCATTCGATCACCATCTTCTGCCTGCTGACCGCCGCCTAACCCAAAGAACCCCGGTTGGCCGACGCCCTGTTTGCTTCCTTTACGGCTGGCCTGCTGAAAGCCGGATAACACCAGTGTCTGGCCGGTTTTCATTTTCACGCGCTGGGTAAAGGTTTTTAGTTGCGTATTGAGCAACTCGACCGAGCTTTCCCCGGAAGTAAACGTACGCCGGGTAGGAGGTTCAGAGAGATTAATCGCAAATTGCAGTAACAGGTGTTGACCGTCCGGCATGATATTCGGCAGCAGATTGATATAAAAGCCGGTGGTAATGGTGGCGGGCTGAATCGATGTGGCGGTGCCGACATTCGCTGTGGACTGTGTTGTCACCTGTGCGACATAATCCTCCTGTTCGGCTACCTGCATAGCGACCGGCGAAAGATTGGTGGTGGTATTCGATTGTTGGGTAACGACACTCACTTTAGCTTGCTCGGCAAGGGCTTTAAGAAAGACTTTTGACCCCGCCAAACGCCCGTCTACGACCGAGAAGCCGCCATTCATGATATTGCCCGCCGCGCCGCCAAAGGCTTGACTGAGCGACAACCCCAAACGGCCATTGTTAAAAACGGCGTTCCAGTCCAGTCCTAACTGGTCTTTTTGCCGTTTTTCAACGCTCAACACTTCAATATTGAGCACCACTTGCCTGTCTAATGTCTGGTTACGCTCGTCAACAAAACGCTCAACCGTATCCAGCACCCGTGGCACATCGGTGACGGTCAGATTACCGGCGGACAGGAACATACGCCCCAGCCCCGGCGTCAGCATCGATTTTACCGCCCCCTGTAAATCCGCATACAGGGATGATTTTATGGTGGTTGAGGTGGATTGTGACGTGGTGGCATCGCCACTCAGCGCATTTCCACTCTGCCCGCCGCTGTTACCGGCTTTGGAGGTGGTGCCACTGACGACTCTGGATTGGTAATCGGTCTGTGAATCCATAAAATTCAGCGTAAATGACCGGGTTTCCAGCGCGTAGATAACTATCTGTCCCGATCCATAGCGCCACGACACACCAAGGCGACTGGCAATGGTGTCAAGCAGCCCGGAAAGTGGGCCGTTCCAGTAAAGCCCGTTCAGATTCGCGCCGGTGTTAACCGCCGCTGGCGCAGAGGATGAGGCCATCCCGATGGCGGCCAGCGGCACCATGCCATTGACATCCGGCGGCGGGATATCGCCTTTTATCTGCTGGGTCTGACCGCCAGAGACACCGCCCAATAGCGTTAATGCGTCCGGCGTGACGGAAACGGGAATACGGCAGACGCGGGTAATGCGCTCAGAGACATCATGCAGGCTGAGTGAGCCTTGCCGGTTAATCGTAATGGTACAAGGTGGAGTGGCTTTTTTTATCGTCGCCCGGTCAATCATCGGCGTGGGATTCACCCACTGCTGGGGCGCTTCGCGTAATACTGGCGATGGCGAGGTCAGCTTTTGCATCTGCTGCCTTGCCTTTGCATCTGTCACCTCACTGTTTTTCATGTTTTGATTAATGCGCTCAATACTGGTGCAACCGGACAATGCTAGTACCACCAGTAAAGGCGCAGCAGAAAAAATTGCTCGCATAGGATATCCTTTGATAAATGGAATGCGTTATTTACGAGAAGAAGAAAATGAGGAGGAATAAGATGACATCACATGTTGCGCTTTGCGCAATCGCGATCCCTCCATCGACTGAAATCGAGAGTTTCCTTGCTGGGGAACGATGAAGCGGAATTCTATTATTTCGTTATGTAGAGATGTTAATGCGATTCTTGGGGTAACTAACAATGAACGTTAAAATTAATTAACCCCAATATTAATTGGTTGCCATTGAATTACATTTTATCAGAGATGTGACAAATAAAAACATGAAACACAAAAACTTTAATTTTCTCGCCTAATTAATATAAACAATTGCTCCATCGGGGATACGTGCCGGTAAGACAATTTGCATATCACGCCCACTATTATCCAAAAGACGGTGATTTTTTACGCTGCCCAATAGCGCAGAATCGCGGGTTTGGGTTTTGAGTGCCGTCATTAATCCCGGTGAAAACGGTTGCCAGACAAAAACACGTTGTCTGGCAATCACATGCTGGATGGGTGAATGCGGCGTGATACCGATTTGCGCCGCTGTTAGCACAATCTCATTGGGATTCTTAGTTACATGAGGGTGGAGATAGAGATAATCATTAATCGCGTTGATATAGTGAACCGTCTCTATCGCCTGTTGCGTCGTGGTGATCGTCATTTCGGTACTGTTGAGATTGTCCGCATGCTGATGCTGATAAAATCCAGCCAGCGATAACGACACCAGAAGAAAAGAAAGTAGTGACTTGCTCCCACCACTAAATCAAAACTGATTATAGTGGGGGCTTCTTATGACCCCTATTAGCTCATGCCAATAGCTTTCGTTGTAGCACCAGCACTGACAGGTATTGCTACAAGGGAACTCTTTACATAATCGCTATGCCCTAGCGAATCAGCTAATCCTTGATGACAGATATTGATCGCAGCGTTGATATCTCTATCATGCTCTTTTCCACACTCAGGACAAAGCCAATAACGTATTGATAGAG
>NZ_NHNG01000428.1:0-7515 GCF_002287155.1 Arsenophonus sp. ENCA | reverse complement strand
GTGATTTCCCTCCTTTATCCTCGTACCTTTTAAGATTAGCGGATTTTTCCTTATTTATCGCCTTCTCATTGGCGATTATTTTCTCCTGAGTGGGTTCGACGTTGTGCCCAAAATCGGTTTTTTCTGCCCGTATTGCTTTCGCGTATTCGCCGGTATTGGCTTCGGCGGATTCAAGTAGACTGACTTTATTGCTTTCACCTGTTTCAGGGTTAACAATGGTCTGGTGTTGCCGAATCTGGCCTTTATTGGCTTGTTTTTCCAATTGTGCCGCACTTTGATTAAACCCAAATGGATCATATTGACTGGCATCATGTGGGACTTGCATACCTTGATAATGACTGGCCACCACCGTTTGATTGGCAAAGTGATTATGCCGGATATCCTCCGCGATGCGATCGCTAAATTCGCTTACCAGCGCTTCACGCTGTGCCCTGACCGTGGGTGACCCCGCATCCGTTAACACATGACTTGCCTCAGCTTCGCCTAAACGCGAATAAGCAAACTGGGTAAACTCCTGCTCCAGGTGGTTGGCAGAGGTGAAAAAGATGACATTCTTATTCATGTCCCTAAGAAAGGCTTTCCTCACCGCGCCATCCTCAGTCGAACGGTAGCAGGGGTGATTGGTTCAGCACTGGAAGCCAGTAGTAAAAAAGCGACTATCTATTGGGTTAATGGGATAGCGGCTTATCGTATCGATGAATTAATTAACCTTCACTGGTTTTCATTCGGTAAGCGAAAGAAGATGAGTCACCAACGGCTTTACACCGAATATCGCAATTATGCGAATTATAAGCACATGGCCAATGCCAGTGGTGACCAGGAAATGTTGCAATCTATCAAAATCATCGAAAAATTTACCCCGTTACCAAAGAAAGTGGATGTTTTACGCAAACGAACGCTAGACAGTGAAGATGAAGCAACGGTTACGGTTACCACTGCCCGCCGCGCAAAGGGACTAGAGTGGGATATTGTCGAAATCAATAATGACTTTCCGAATAATCTTTTTGACCCTGAAATGGACAAAGCAGCCTTTAGAGATGAAGTCAATTTGCTGTATGTCTCGGTAACCCGAGCGAAAAAGACACTTATCATCAATAAATTGTTGGTAAATATTTTAGCCAACGTTGCTGAGAATGAAAAAACGGCACAAGGTTGATTCAGATATGCCACTAAAACCGCCTGTAATCGATTGTGAGCGGTTTTATTGTGATTAACCATGAAAGGGATGCTAGTAACAAAAAATAAACGCACCTGATAAGATGGGGTGCGTTTTTGTATGACTGGATTATAATATCGGACACGTAATGAATAAATAGCGTATTTAATATAGCCTGTTTGTTTGCCATAATTCAATCTGCCTCTAGCCATCATTGAAGATATCGGATGAGTAAAAAATTCACCCCAACGCCACACGATAGTGTATTCAAGCAGTTTTTAAGTGAAAAAGAGACCGCACAAGATTTCTTCGATATCTGGCTACCGGATGAGATTAAGGCTCTATGTGATTTTGATAGTCTAAAAGTGGAGTCTGGCTCTTTTATCCATAGTGATATGAAGAATTACCAGAGTGATATTCTCTATTCTGTAAATACCCAACAAGAGAAAGGCTATATCTACCTACTGATTGAGCATCAATCCACACCGGATAAACTGATGGCATGGCGACTTATGCGCTATAGCATGGCAGCGATGCAGAAGCATTTAGAGGCTGGACACAAAAAGTTGCCGCTGGTGTTTCCCATCCTGTTTTATTGCGGCAAGAAAAGCCCGCATCCGTACAGCACGGACTGGCTCGATTGTTTTAGTGGGCGGGATATTGCTGAAAAAATATACACAAAACCGTTTAAGCTCGTGGATGTGACAACGCTAGAAGACGATGAAATTATGAAGCATAAACGAATGGCGTTGCTTGAATTAGTCCAGAAGCACATTCGCAGAAGGGATATGACGGAGCTTATGAATGAAATTGTCACGCTGTTGTCGTATAATTATTATACCGATAATCAGGTTATCACGATGTTTAACTATCTCATCCAAGAAGGTAATGCACAAAAACCCATGGAATTTATCACTGAGATAGCCAAACAATCAGAGAAACACGAAGGAGCACTTATGACTATTGCTCAAGCATTAAGGCAAGAAGGGAAACAGGAAGGCTACCAGTTAGGTAAAAATGATGGCGTTCAAGAAGGTAAACTTGAAGGCGAAAAACAGGCATCGATGAAGATAGCGCGCCAACTTCTTGAGAAGGGCGTAGAAAGAGATATCGTGAAACTATCAACAGGTCTCACTGATACGGAAATGAGTAACCTGTTTAAAGATTAAACCATGACAGAACGCCAGAAATTAAGCCTCAATCGCCCTAGAAAGGCTTCACAAGAAGAGCAGCCCCAAAGTAACTCAGTTTACGGTAAAAAGGTCTGGATGAATGCTACACCTAAAAAACAGGCAAAAAAGCCTCATCCTCACAAAGTAGCAAAACAGCAGCCCAAGAAGGTGGGTTGAAAAACCTAAACAGGTAGTGAAGGTTAAAATTCCTACCCCCCCAATACCGCCTAAAAAGCGATTGCCGTTAGACGAGGCTATCTCACAGATAACCACTTTTTGGCCTAGTCTATTTCCTGAGAATCAATTGAGACCCATGAAAATTGGTATCCAGCAAGATATGTGGCAAGAAGTGAAAGAAAAGGGCTTCACAATATCCAGAAGGCGTTTGAGAGCCTGTTTAGGGAGTATTGGTTATCACGCTGATTATCGTGCGCTTATCCAGTTAGGTGCGTTTCGTTATGACAAAGACGGTCAGATAGTCGGAGAGGTCACCCAAGCCGATGTTGAGGATAATCTGCAACGTTTGGCACGGCGAAACAAGGAAAACATATAACCAAAGACAATAATCTCAAAGTGAGTAAGATTGTTATTATCTTAATGTAACAAAATTGTATTTTTTTATTTATAAGCCTCATTTTGAGGTTTGGTTGTTTTATTTGCTCAGTTTGAGTTACAATTGATTAAGATAGTCAATTAATCACTCAGTTTGATATTATTAAATTAATATAATTATTTATTTATGAGATGTTTTATTGTGATAAATACTCAAAATGATATTTTATTTGAAATTTAACTCATTTTGAGTTAAATTATATGGAATATAATTACTTTTTTGGGTTTTTTATGTTGAAAATTGCTTGTGATGATGGTTCTACTAGCGTTAAATTAGCCTGGCTAGAAAATGAAAAGATATTGACACATATATCACCGAATAGCTTTAAAGAAGGTTGGAATACTGAGATATTGAGTAATAATCCAGTATTTAATTATTTAGTTGATGATAAAAAATATACTTTCGATATCGGGAGTAGTTCTGTTATTGAAACAACCCACGTTTCCTACCAATACAGCGCGCTCAACCGACTCGCCATTCACCACGCTCTTTTAACTTCAGGGTTGCTCCCTCAAAATATTGAGTTAACTGTGACGCTTCCTGTTACTGAATTCTTTACGGAAGATGCGCAAATTAACGAAAAAAATATTCAGCGAAAAAAAGAAAATATTTTAAAGAAAGTTAATATCAATAAAGGTGAAAACTTTAACATCGTTAACGTGATGGTGATGCCTGAGTCTATTCCGGCAGTGAGGGAAGTATTAATAAAAGATAATATTTCTTCTTTAGAACGCAGCTTAATTGTTGATTTAGGCGGAACGACATTAGATTGCGCGGTAATTCAAGGTCTGTTAGACAGTATTTCAGAAATTAAAGGTAATTCTGAAATAGGGGTATCAAAACTCACTAAATCTGTTATCAACGCCCTTTATCTTGCCTCTTCTCCGAGTAGTTATTATATTGCCGATGAAATTATTAAGAATGTGAATAATATGGTGTTATTAAAAAAGTCATTAATGACCCGAAAAAAATCACTCATATTACTGAAGTTGTGATTGAAGGTTCTAAAAATTTAGCGGACAGAGTTATCTCTAAGATTGAGAAAATTAATAATATTAATCGAATTTATTTAACAGGTGGGGGTGCTGAAATTATTTATTCTTATGTTAACGATTATTTCAAAAATCATAAGGTAGAGAAAATTTTCGAACCTCAATTAGCGTTAGTTAAAGCTATTGCTTTGTCTTAACTGCATAAGATTAAAGTTTTATGAATAATAGTCGAAAGAAAATTACTGCTTACCTTCATCCTTCAATATATCAACAGGATAAAAAGGCCATTGACTTTATTGATAACTTGCCTAGTCAACTGAAAGGCGATTTTTATCGTCAGGCAATAATAACGGCGGCAGCCGTATCCCAGATTGATAGTCGTTTGTTAGGATTGATTAGTACTTTCTATTCTAAAGAGTTTGATATTAATAATCTTTATTCAATTTTAGAGCAGACAACAGGCAGAGAAAAAATCAGTCAATCTGTAGAACTTAAGCATGAGGCGACGAATGAATTTTCTTCTGAAAAAAATTTGTCCGCGAGGTTATCAAATCTGAAAAGATAATTGGCGATATCAACCCTCTCATTAATGTATTAATTCTTTTAACAAACGATGAACAAACAAGAACTATCAGCTCTGAAAATGGCGGGTTTTATCAAAAGCCAAACATTAATATTCTTAGATAAACTCAATCAACTTAATCTGGATGATTGTGCAGATGAGTGCGAAGATTTGCACGACATGGCAGAGGCGCTTTATCTTAATTTGAAACGAACACTAGAAAGATGATAAATAATTATTATCAATAATGTCTTCATGTTATGCTTTTATTTTACTCAAATAACACTAATATTTCATATGAATCAAATTCTCTTAAAAAGACATTTTCCTCATAAAGAACATACCGAGTCTCAGGCTGATACTATCCGTTTTTTATGGAATAAAATAAAACAATACGAGCAACGTAATCAAAAAGCGGAATTGAAAGTCGATCGTTTATATCAAGAATATGAACAGATTGTTTTGCCTCATGAAAAAAAACTTGCAGATATTCGCTGTTTACGAGTCAAGCATTTTATGTCTTTCTTGAGTAATAAGTGCGATCTGAATTCGAAAGATCGTGAGAGTCTTTTTGAGTACTTAGAAAGTCAGTTACATTTCTTATATGATTTCCCGTTTTTCTGTAATCCTGAGACCCTCAGTTCACTTTCCGAAGATCTCGACAATTATGCTGAAAAATATTTTGCCAAAAAAAACCAAAAAATTTTGGATAAAGCCTGTAATGATTTTAAAAAAATGTTAAAGGCCACGCTTGGTGATGATATTGAATTACCCCATAATGAAATTAGAGATACCTTCAGATCGGGAAATGAAAATGATTTAGTCAATTTGATTGAAGGCATTAAGGACGCTTATTTAGAAAAGCATCCTGAAGAGAAAGAAGATTGGGAAAATTCAGAGCGGGATTGGGCAGATTTTAAGTTTAATTATTATCAGGAAGGCGAAGAACAAGGCACTAAAATCACTGAGATTTTTAGAGGGAGTGAGCTAAATAAAATTTACAAAAGGATTGCTAATGTTATTCATCCCGATAAAGAAACAGATTTAGCTAAAAAGGCAGAAAAACATCAGATTATGCAATTACTTTCCATTGCTAAAAAGAAAGGTGACGTTGTTACCCTCATTAGTATGTATAGTCAATACGTGAGTGATGAAGCGTATGAGTTTGATAGTGAGACCCTTTTGCATATTAATCATCTTCTAGAAATGCGTTTACGGGAATTAAATTTAACGCATCAGGACATTTTTAATCGGCAAGGTGTTAAGAGTTATGTTTGGAAAATTTTTTCTGCATCGAGTAAAAAGAAAATTAAAGAAAAAATGAGTGAATATATCGAAGAGATTAAAATCGAGGCGAATAATGTAGATAAGGAAATTAAAAAAATTGATTCTATCAAGAGACTTAAAAAGTTTCTTCGTTCTCTTCCTGCTCATGATAGTTATTGTATTGATAGTTTATTTTTTTGATTTAAGAAAAAGTTATAGGGGAATATATTTTTTATTGTAGGTGTTTGCTGATCATTTCTCCGTCTTTAATCTGATTATAGTATTGATAAATTTTATTTGCATAGTGGTAACGATTTTTAATTGATGTATTGGTATTTTTCATTCCCGCGTTATACATCCCTACGGCTAGCCAATTTTTGCCGTAGCTAGCAAAGTTACGAGTTAAAATCATGGCACCAAGATGAATATTTAAACAAGGATGATTGATTAAGTCATTTTCAATTAACATAGGGTATTCATTTTTAATTGCGTTAAAGGTTTTGCTATTAATCTGCATAACACCTAAATCGAATGAGCCATCTTTATTTTTGTTTTTTGCTTTTGGATTGAAGTTAGATTCCTGCCAGGCAATGGCTCTTAAATAATCTGGGTCAATATGATAATAACTTCCTGCTTTATCAAAGCAATCGGCAAGCGATAATTTTGAAATAACAAGACAAAATAGCCACATTAAATTTTTAATTTTCATCACGTAGCTCTTTATTCAAAAACAGAACAATTCGGCATATTGTCGCCCCTATAAAGTAAAAGGATTTTTTAAAGATATTCCAATAAAGACTTTCAATGTTATCTCACCAAATCCGCTTTTTCTACTACTAACTTACATACCACACGCAAAATAAATTTTGCTTAATTTTATATTTAAATTTTAGTTACTTATATAAAAATAGCTTTCTTTTTAAGTAATAAAAATGATAAGTTAAAAATATATTTTAAATAAGTTATGGCTATTTTTTAAATAACTTAATGTTTTTTAATAAAAAAATATCAAAATAAAGTTTATATTAATTTTTTATTAAGTTTTTGCTTAATTTATAAATAGTTTTAAAATGTGATATAAGTCAAAATATATTGCAATAAATAATTTTTAATTAATTTTAACATATTTATAACTTAATTATATAATACAAAATTAAGTGTAAATTTAATTCATTTTTTTTGAGGTTTGAAATGAAAGGCGAAAAAAATCATCCTGTTCTGTTGAAGATTCCTTTTAGTATTATGGATTTTATCGATGAAATGGTCGATGAAAAATTAAAAGATGGTGAAAATAAATCTACGGCAAATCGGACGGCGGTTGCATTGGAAATACTAAAAATAGGGGTCAGAGTTTTAAAGAAAAAAAATGAACAAGGTGGCAATAAGGATATTACCCTGGATGAAAAACTCGCTTTAATTGCTGATGCTGTTCTTAAATCCGAATTAAAGCTCGATTCGATGTTTGAATTTGCTCATAAGCGACCACAGGATATTGATGATAACATGATTAAAGCATTTGGTTATCAAGCTGTGAAAGAAAGAATTAACGAAGTCGATTATAAAGTTAGTCATTTTTTTAGACAAAAATAAAATAACGCTTTTTTATTAAAAAGCCCCTGAAATTAGGTGTATTAGTCTTAACTTAATCTGACAATTCTGATTTAAAAAAGAAAGTTACCGGTTTTAATTAACATCATTAGATAATTAAATAAAAGGTAATTTTATGTATCAAACAAATAATCCTATCATCAAAC
>NZ_NHNG01000551.1:0-3154 GCF_002287155.1 Arsenophonus sp. ENCA | reverse complement strand
ACTGCTTACTTGCAAGAATATTTTATAGATATCTTTAATGCATGGATAACCGGACAAAATATGAACATCCTGATTTTTTCTTGTTTTTAAATTTATACTTCTTTTTTAGAGACTGCGAAACTCGTGTGATCAAGATATAAGTGCAGAGTTGTTCGTGATAAGTCCCAGTGGATTCAAGAGTAATCCTTACATCTTCGAGTAAACATTTTTGGTTTTTCAGCCACTCAATCAATGTCTTAGCTGAATGGTGATCATTTTTACACGAGTTTCGCAGTCTCTAAAAAAGAAGTATAAATTTAAAAACAAGAAAAAATCAGGATGTTCATATTTTGTCCGGTTATCCATGCATTAAAGATATCTATAAAATATTCTTGCAAGTAAGCAGTGTAAGATACTCTAGTTTGGCGTTATCAGAAGTCAGCCCATCGCCTTTATCTCATGACACGGTTAGCCGATGGTTAAAAAGTAGATGTTTCCGCCCTAAAGAGGCTGTCGCAAAAGGGGTATTTACAATAAAAATAATTTAATTTTTTCTTTAAAATCAAAATATTGAAATCATTAAAAACATGATACTACCTCTTTTGCGACAGCCTCTAAAGACCTATGGCGATTAGTTGAACCTTCTATAGACAAAAAAAGCCCTTGTGTACTAATTGCCGATGATACATTGATTGCCAAAACACGTAGTAGAAAAATAGAGATGGTTCATTATCAATATTCAGGTAATAAGCATGATGTTATTGCTGGCATAGGTTTGGTTAATTTGCTTTGGCATGATCTGACAAGTGTTGAATCAATTCCTATTGACTATCGTATTTATGATAAAGATTCTGATGGAAAAACAAAAAACACGCACTTTTCCGAAATGCTGGCTCTTGCACGAGTTTCGCACAAAACTAATTTGGGTACGCTAATAAAACACGGATGTGCTCAGCAATAGCATTTTTGATTACGTCCCAATTTTGTTGATAAAGGGTTATTTTTTCAGATATACGACGTTTATGTTGTTCAAACCACGCAGAAATAGCGAGAAAAATATGATTTCTTTGCGCTCGGCTCGTGCGAGCCTGACAGCGTTCAATACCACAATTTTGTTTAACTTCTCGATGATAAACTTCAACAGACCAACGGGCATCCATGATAGATTTGACGTATTCACGGGTGGGATTCTCTTTGTTTGTTACCATGTAATCAATACGGCCGTTTTTGGCTGTAAATTTGAAAACAGTCACCCAACCGTAGCCTCGTAAGTGTATTGGAGTTCCTTCTTCTGAGATGTCTAACTTGTTCAGTTGTTTATTATGCACGAGTTTCGCACAGGCATATAAAATTCTAAAAATGGCTTAAAAGCAATGATTAATCTGCAAGTTACTAAAAAACATAAATTTTCTTAAATTACAATAAGTTGTATTTGATTTATAAGGTTTTGACTATTTATATATCATGCTGAATTAAACTTAAAAATAGAGCGTTTTTTTATTGGTGCGAAACTCGTGTTATGGTTAACAATCCTGTTTTTCCTCAGCGTGGTTACCCAGACCCAACCATGAGAGCGAATTGATTTCAGATTATCTAGGCTAGAATACCAGGCATCCATCACTACCGCTTCTGGCATGATCCCTCTTTTTTTAGCAAGAGCCAGCATTTCGGAAAAGTGCGTGTTTTTTGTTTTTCCATCAGAATCTTTATCATAAATACGATAGTCAATAGGAATTGATTCAACACTTGTCAGATCATGCCAAAGCAAATTAACCAAACCTATGCCAGCAATAACATCATGCTTATTACCTGAATATTGATAATGAACCATCTCTATTTTTCTACTACGTGTTTTGGCAATCAATAAGCCTGTTGCTCAATAGCAAAATTAATTGTGACTTACAAAAAAACCAGCTATTGATGATAAAATCATCAATTTTTGAATTAAAAATGACCTATATAAGATTAAAAAATAACTTATTTTTGTGTTTTTTAGATGTATCTAACTTGTTTTTATTGAAAGCAGTTTTATTTCACTATTGAGCAACAGGCTTAATGTATCATCGGCAATTAGTACACAAGGGCTTTTTTTGTCTATAGAAGGTTCAACTAATCGCCATAGGTCTTTAGGGCGGAAACATCTACTTTTTAACCATCGGCTAACCGTGTCATGAGATAAAGGCGATGGGCTGACTTCTGATAACGCCAAACTAGAGTATCTTACACTGCTTACTTGCAAGAATATTTTATAGATATCTTTAATGCATGGATAACCGGACAAAATATGAACATCCTTATTTTTTCTTGTTTTTAAATTTATACTTCTTTTTTAGAGACTGCGAAACTCGTGGAGTAGCCATATGTAAACGAAGTTCATCTCGCTGTTTATCTTCCGGATAGCGTTTTATTTTCCTTCCATCTTTGGATTGTGTACATTGTTTTTTTTGCTCGCATTGGGCGCAATTAACACAGCCATAAACCTTATAGCTCCTCGTGTTTTCTGAAGCTAAAACTGTACTTTTCAGGGATAACTGATGGTCGGCAGGACAAGTATAAATATCTTTTTCAGTATCATAAATAAATAAGGCTTTCGGATAGATTTTTCTTAGAATCTGCCGGTTAGAATTTTCAGAGCAAAACAGCTCAATTTGATATTTTTTTGTCTCAGCTATCACTGCGTCATGGAAATAACCGGCATCCAATAACAACACGAGTTTCGCACCAATAAAAAAACGCTCTATTTTTAAGTTTAATTCAGCATGATATATAAATAGTCAAAACCTTATAAATCAAATACAACTTATTGTAATTTAAGAAAATTTATGTTTTTTAGTAACTTGCAGATTAATCATTGCTTTTAAGCCATTTTTAGAATTTTATATGCCTGTGCGAAACTCGTGTAAGATACTCTAGTTTGGCGTTATCAGAAGTCAGCCCATCGCCTTTATCTCATGACACGGTTAGCCGATGGTTAAAAAGTAGATGTTTCCGCCCTAAAGACCTATGGCGATTAGTTGAACCTTCTATAGGGCACCTCGAAAAACCTAAGCCGAGTTTGATTTTGCTGATAAAGTTATCGGAAGCTGGTCTACTGAGCTAACCACCATGAAGAAACGCAGCGCCATTAAGAATGACCTCTTTGCAAACCAGTATCACCAACAGACGATCGACAAGT
>NZ_NHNG01000071.1:0-7540 GCF_002287155.1 Arsenophonus sp. ENCA | reverse complement strand
TGCCCCCCCCCCCCCGCAATCGTGATATTGTCCGCCGTACTGACAGACAGGCTGGTTGCCGCTTTTTTCTTTGCCATACAGGTCTCCTTTAGGCCGATAACAGCCCGTGATTTTTAACTATGATAAGAAACACACAAAAACAAACAAAAAAGACTTTACATCATTTTGAATGTTAATGTATATTTATTTTTAACTTTTTATGACGGAGGTAACACCATGTCACTGCAACACCCCGCTGACTTTAAGTGCAGTTTTTATAACAGAATCTATCAGGACTACCCGACGGTGGCGGCATGGGCACGCCAATCCGGCTTCAAACCCTATCAGGTTTATATGTTGCTTGATGGCTCCTGCCAGGGCTGGCGCGGGGAAGCACGTAAAATCAAACAGGCCATTGAACAGATCATGGGTTCCCCCATGCCATCGGGCAAAAAACGCCATAAAAAATAACATTCGCCTGTTTCACTGACGGTAACACAATTTCCATTAATGAAAAAGAGGCATCCGATGAAAAACACCTTATTACTGCACCCTTCTTCACGTACACGGCGGGCGCTGCGTATTTTAAAAGCCATGAAAGGGCATTACCGCGACGGCCTGTCCAATAAAGCCTTGGCGGCGCTAATCAATGACTCTGCGGCCAATATCAGTCGCACCCTGCCATTTTTAGTGGAAGAAGGGATGGTTGAGCGGCGCTTCAATGGGAATTACGCCCTGAGTGAAGAATTGATACAGATTGCTCTTGCCTTTTCTGATGAAACCGAACGCGCACAAATCAAGATGGCAGAACGGCGTGGCCGCTACGTAGCCTCACCGTCAAAACCGTAAGAGGACAAAATAATGGGTAGAAAAGCGTTACCGATGACGGCTGAAATTGCCCCCGAACAACCGTTGGCACCGGATTTAATGAACAACCTTAATGCCCTGGCTGAACATCAGCAGGCCATTATGGATAAGTACGGCGAGGGTTTGCCCTATGAAAGGGAGCGGATTGTGCATGAAGCGCGCTTCTATATGGCACAGAGTGCCGAAGCCATGCTGGAGGCGGGGAAACGGCTAATTATTCTTAAAGAGAATGAGCCTTATGGGGAATTCACAAAAATATTAACAGAACAGTTAGCGTTAACTAACGGAACAGCACATCGCATGATGCAGGCATCTATCAAATACCTTTCGCCTAGATTGCAGTCAGAATTACCATCGCTGGTAAAACTTGGAAAAACCAAACTTTATGAGCTGATGCTAGAAGACGACGAAGACCTCGCCGAGCTGGCCGAAGGCGGCACTATCGCGGGCCTTACGCTCGATGAGGTTGATCGCATGTCAGTGCGTGAACTAAAGGCAAAACTGCGTGAAACGGAAAAGATGCTCGAAGCTAGCCACGACCGAGTCAGAGAAAAAGAAGAAAAAATCAATAAACTGAGTGACAAGCTGATACTCGATCAACCTCGCCCATTAGAGGCTGTCGCAAAAGAGGTAGTATCATGTTTTTAATGATTTCAATATTTTGATTTTAAAGAAAAAATTAAATTATTTTTATTGTAAATACCCCTTTTGCGACAGCCTCATTAGGGGAAGAGGGCGTACGTCAACTCCGTGAAGAGATTGGCCTGGTGGGCTTTGATGTTAAAGCCATATTAATGGGGCGCTTTCGGGAAGGGCTGGAAAAATTACATAGCCACAGTGGTGATATCACGTCCCACGCCGATTATTTAGCCGGCCTGCTTAATGATATTGAGTTTGAAATCAATGTGTTACGCAGTGATTTTTCATTACCTCACCACGCAGTATCAGAGTTGGTACCTGACTGGGCAAAAGCCGATGCGGATGTCGACGATGCAGATTTTCAGTTACCAGAACATCTGCGCGGTACCGGACAGGATGATGTCGAGGAGGTGGTGTCATGAACCCCATCCTGACCGAACGCCTGTTAACGATTGCCCAGGCTGCCGAGAAAGCCGGGCATGGCGGCAAAGACGCGGTGTATCAGACAGGATGTCAGGCACTCGGTATTTCCAAAGCCACGCTGCTGCGAAAAATCAAACAGGTCAGTTATAAACCGCCGCGCAAACAGCGGGTGGATTATGGCACCAGCGCCCTGACCCGCGACGAAGCCCTGCTGATATCCGGCGTGATGATGGCCTCGCATCGCAAAAACGGCAAGCGCCTTTACAGTCTGGAGCAGGCGGTTAATGACCTGCGGGCGAACAACCTGATTAATGCCGGGTATATTGATAACGAGACCGGCGAGTGGTTCCCCCTGTCGGTGGATGCCATCAGCCGTGCGCTGTACCGTTATCGCCTGCACCCCAACCAGTTAGGCGCATCTGCCCCTTGCGTCCAGTTAAAAACCGACCATCCTAATCATGTTTGGCAACTGGATGCGTCGCTGTGTGTGCTCTATTACCTGAAAAATCCCGCCAAAGGTCGCAATACGCGCGATAGCGGCCTGCGCATGATGCGTAAAGCGGAATTTAACCCCAACAAACCCAAAAATCTGGCCCGTATTGTTAATAACCGTGTCTGGTCATTTGAGCTGACCGACCATACCAGCGGCTGGATTTACGCCGAGTACCGTTTCGGCGGCGAAACAACGCAAAACTTTACCGATGTACTGATTAATGCCATGCAAGAACGCGGTGGGGCCGACGTACTGCATGGTGTGCCGCGCATCCTTTATACCGACCCCGGTTGCGCGCTGGTCTCGTCCACCATGCGCAACCTGTGTAAAACTCTTGGTATTCAACTTATCGCCCATAAAGCCGGTAATGCCCGCGCCACCGGCTCAGTGGAAAAGGCGCGCGACATTCTGGAGTGCAATTTTGAATCCGGTTTACGGTTTGTGCAAGTCGATAATATTGATGAACTGAACCGCCTGGTCGGGTTATGGCGTAAAAAGTATAACCGCACCGCAGTGCATCGGCGTACCGGCATGACCCGCACCGACTGCTGGTTACGGATCACCCCGCAGCAGTTAATCAAGGCACCACCCGTTGAAATATGCCGTGAACTGGCCGTCAGTCTGCCGGAAAGCCGTAAGGTCAGCGCACATCGGCGCGTATCGTTCAGGGGGAGTGAATACGATGTACGGCAAGTCCCCGGCGTTTGCGTGGGCGACACCGTACAGATAGTGCGTAACCCCTGGCGTGACAGTGAAGCGCAGGTAGTGATAATGAATGCGGACGGGCTGGAAACCTTCTGCCGGGTGCCGGAAGTGGCAAAAGACGACTACGGCTTTGCCCTCAATGCCCCGACACTTGGTGAATCGTTCAAGGCATTACCCCACACCGCCGCGCAACACCATCTGGCCGAAGTCGAGCAGGCGATGTATGGCACCACCACGCCGGGAGAAACCGCTGCCGCGCAAAAAGCCAATGCGCTACCGCTGGGCGGTCGCTTTAACCCTTATCTGGACAATGAGCGCGATACCCCACCGATTTACCTCCCCAAACAGGGGCAGGTATCCACGGTTTGTGCCCCGCGTTTTGAAGAACGCGTAAACCCGGTCGTGGTGGTACAACGTCTGCGGGCGCGTTTTCAGGCGGCGGGCAAGACCTGGCGCAGTGAATTCTACACCTCACTCACCCAACGCTTCCCTGACGGTATTCCGGCTGACCAGGTCGATGCACTGGGTGATGAACTGATGGCCCAGTCCACCGAGGTGGTGGTCAGCCTGGCCAGTCACGGTTAACGGGAGGCCATCATGCTGAAACTCAAAACCCTGCTACAACAGCACAACCTGACCCAGGCGGCACTGGCCCGTGAGCTTGACCTTTCCGAGGCGACTCTGGCGCAAATAGTCAATCACCATCAGTGGCCGAAACAGGGCGCCGACGCACTAAAACAGCGTATCCGGGCCTGGCTAAGTGACCAGGGCATCGCGGCGGACGACTGCTTTGACGGAGTAACGTCCGGCGGCAAGGAAAAGCGCACACCACCTAGCAATGAGGAAGACACCATGTTACTAAAAAAACAGGTATTACTGCCTGCCACCAAAAAGCATTTCGGGCTGTTTCGCGCCCCGTTTGATGAGAGGCTGTCGCAAAAGGGGTATTTACAATAAAAATAATTTAATTTTTTCTTTAAAATCAAAATATTAAAATCATTAAAAACATGATACTACCTCTTTTGCGACAGCCTCGATGATAACGCGGTACAAGGTCATGAAGATGTGTTTTTAACCCCTGAAAGCCGTTATGTGCGCGAGGCGTTGTACCAGACCGCCCGCTATGGCGGCTTTATCGCCGTTATCGGTGAATCCGGCTCGGGTAAAAGTACCCTGCGTCGTGACCTGACTGACCGCATCTATCGGGAAAACGCCCCGGTGGTGGTGATTGAACCCTATGTGCTAGCGATGGAAGACAACGACCATCAGGGTAAAACCCTGAAAGCCGCCAGTCTCGCCGAAGCTATTGTCCATACGCTGGCCCCACTGGAAAAACTGAAACGCTCGCCGGAGGCCCGCTTTCGTCAGTTACACCGACTGTTGAAAGACAGCAGCCGCGCCGGGTACAGCCATGTGTTAGTGATTGAAGAAGCCCATGCGCTGCCCATACCGACCTTAAAGCACCTTAAACGCTTCTTTGAGCTGGAAGACGGCTTTAAAAAACTGCTGTCCATCGTGCTGCTGGGACAACCCGAACTGGGCGACAAGTTATCAGAGCGCCTGCTGGCCGTCAGGGAAGTGGTGCAGCGCTGCGAGGTGATTGACCTGCCGCCGCTGGATGAACACCTGGCTGATTTTCTTGATTTCAAGTTTAAACGCGTCGGCGGCGACMTKRRCAAMGTYCTCGGCCCGGATGCGATACCGGCACTRCGYCAACGCYTAAGCTGGCTGCGCCCGAAAAAAGACACRCCGGTCAGCCTGCTTTAYCCCCTGGCTATCGGCAATCTGGTGACCGCCGCCATGAACCTGGCCGCCGAGAACGCYATCCCGGTTATCGACGCCAATATTRTCCACAGYGTGCATTAAAGGAGGCTTTTATGCTSAACCCCGCCGTGACCATTAAAAACCCGTCAGCGATGACCTACCAGGCYATCCAGCAGCAGTTCAGGCAATGCYTGTCGGTGATGGACAACCTCAGCCAGGAAGGTTTTACCGTCAGTCAGTTTACCGTTGATGGCTATAGCCGTCCGACCATYACCCTGCTGCATGACCGACGGTGTGATGCCTTRCATMAAAAGGGSCATGCCGTKCGYTATGCCCTGGGTACMGACCGTCAGGGCCGCTGGGAAAAATACCAGTTCCTGCAAGATAACTGCCGAATAACCTGGGAGGTACGTTCATCATGACAACACGACCTGTCCGTATTACCGCTCGCCAATCGGTTTATCTGGCAAAAACCGTGGATATTACCGAACAGGACTATGAAACCTATTTATCGATTTGCGAGAACTGCCGTGATTTTGATGAACAAGACCGGCGTCTTGGTGAAATAGCGGCCCGATACCCCATGAATTTATTTGAGCATATTCAATACAGCGACGCCCTTGAAGACATTATTTTCGAGCGCGTTTAATCCCCGACGTTGTTAATTAACAGGTAAAAAAGATGGCAAAAAAAATAACGCGGCTTAAAGCCGCGGCGGGTGCCTGCACGCCGCAAACCCGCGAACAGGTGATGGACGATATTAAACGGATGGGCGATATCCAGCGGGAAATGACCCGACTGGAGACGCAGATTAACGATGAAATTGCGCGGTTAACTCACCAACACGCTGCCAATATTGAAGGCATGAAAGCCCGYATCACCCTGTTGCAAARAGGWATMCAGACCTGGTGYGARGCMAACMGNGRAGSANCTKACCSAAAACGGCAAAACCAAAACCGCCAAYCTGATAACCGGCGAGGTGTCATGGCGTAACCGCCCACCGTCCGTTTCGCTAAAAGGRATGGACGATATCCTGCAGGCGCTGGRARAMARCGGRCARAMYGACTGCATTATTCGCAARGMACAGSTTGATAAAMAKGCCCTGCTWAAAAAKCAGGACAYYATCMRGMSACTGAATATYCCCGGCATYACGTTTCRYAACCAGCTTGAGGATTTCATTATTACCCCCTTTGAGCAGGAAGTGCAGTAATGCGCGCCTGGTATAACGACACTGACCCCTATGTGGGGCAGTGGCTGCGAAACCTGATAGCCGCCGGGCATATTGCGCCTGGTGATGTCGATGAACGTTCAATCGAGGAGATTAAACCCGATGAGTTACAGAGCTACACCCAGTGTCATTTCTTCGCCGGAATCGGCACCTGGTCATACGCCCTGCGAAAAGCGGGCTGGCCCGATGATAAAGCCGTGTGGACAGGCAGTTGTCCGTGCCAGCCTTTCAGCGCAGCAGGCAAGGGAAAGGGATTTGCTGACGAGCGGCACTTATGGCCCGCGTTCTTCCACCTCATCCAGCAGTGCAAACCTGACGTTATCTTTGGTGAGCAGGTTGCAAGCCCTGACGGACTCGCCTGGCTCGAGCTTGTACAGACTGACCTGGAAGCAGAGAACTACGCCACAGCAGCGCTTGATTTATGCGCTGCGGGCTTCGGTGCGCCGCACATCCGACAACGACTTTACTGGGTGGCCGACGCCCACTACGCGGGACGGAAAGGATGGCAGGGAATGCCCGAATGTGCCGCTCAATGCCCTGTTGGGGAGGGTGGTGTGGTTAACGGGCTGGCCAACACCGACTGCCGGCAACACGAAAAATGCCTATCAGGACTGGAAGAAGGTTTTAGCACGGAAACGCGCAGGGAGACAGTCCAATTTACAGGACGTTGCCTGTCTGACGGGAGGGTCGACAATGACACCACCTGTCCGACTCACGGCTTCTGGCGAGAGGCTGACTGGCTCTGCTGCCGGGATGGAAAGTGGCGGCCAGTTGAACCCGGCACACGCCCGCTGGCTAATGGGATTACCAACAGAGTGGGACGACTGCGCGCCTACGGTAACACCCTCAATGCGCCACAGGCCCACAACTTCATAGCTGCCTGCATGCACGCCCTCACCCTGGACACCGCTAAAACAATCCCACCGTCAGACGTCAGGGCACCTCGAAAAACTCAAGATTTTCAATTAACCCTTGGCTTTCATTCTAAATAATTAGATTTTTTTTGATTATCACGCTACTGATTCTATCGCACATTGCCCTGGCTAGGGCCATTTGACCCATTCTGGGCGTCAGAAAGCCACGATGCACGCGCTCTGGAAGTACGCCAACCGCTTTAGGTTGTAACATGCTGCCATCATCGTCATGGCAAAATTAGCGCGCACCTGTCCAATGGTGCGGATCAGTTTTCTACCCATTTGTTCCATCGCCGCAAATGCATGTTCAACCCGTGCCCTAGTCTTTGCAATCCTGTGGTTTCGCCCTTGCTGAGTCTTGGACAACGGTTTGTTTCGATGGCCTTTACGCTGAATCTGGCTCCTATAGCCGTTTGCCTTCAGCCAAGCTTCCCGCTCCGCAGAGGGATAGCCTCGGTCGGCGTAGATATTGCGATTGGTGTTGGCCTTGTCAATGACCCTTTCGAAATGCTGACTGTCGTGGGTGCT
>NZ_NHNG01000420.1:0-7683 GCF_002287155.1 Arsenophonus sp. ENCA | reverse complement strand
AAACGTCGTATATCTGAAAAAATAACCCTTTATCAACAAAATTGGGACGTAATCAAAAATGCTATTGCTGAGCACATCCGTGTTTTATTAGCGTACCCAAATTAGTTTTGTGCGAAACTCGTGTCATTAAGAGGCGTTCAGTTTTTCCGTGATGGTGATGCGTTTAGCGGTGGAAGCGTGGCCTCCGTTGACGAGTTTGACGACCTGAGCATGGCTGAGCAAGAAGAGTTATTGGCAAGTTAAACACCAGGGAACTACCGCGGCCTGAGGTAGTTAAACAATCAGGCAATATTTAAAAATTAGGTTAATTTTTAACCTGTTTAACTTAAGGAAAATTTGATATGTAACGTGTAAATAAACCCGAGGAGGCTTAAAAATGAAATTAGATAATATGAGTGAAACCATTGCACTTACTAATCCCAGTAACAACCACCATTATCAGGTTAACCTGGAACAACCCGTTTATGCCGATGAGGAAACCAGAACATTAATCAATATGATCCAACTACTGGCAGAAAAAAACAAGTACCTGAGAAAAGAGAATAAACGATTGGCAAAGAGGCATCGGTAAAATGGTGGGCTGTGCAGGACTCGAACCCGCAACCGATGGACTAAAAGCCCTCTGCTCTATCGTTAAGCTAACAGCCCAATAGCAATTATAGCACAGGCATCAAAAAAGCTTTAACCACAAGAGAAAGAATACCTAAAATACCTGCGCCTAACATCCAGCGCATTAACTTTTGCTCAGCGCGAATGCCTGACATCTCAAGTTGCAGGTCTTTACGGGTTATTTCCATATCTTTACGGACATTTGTTATTTCAGCCGATAAGTCTTTGCGGACATCAGCGATCTCAGCTGATAAGTCTTTACGGACATCAGCAATCTCAGCCGATAAGTCTTTACGAACTTCTGTTATTTGAGCAGTTAAATCTTTACGGACATCTGCTATTTCTTTTCTGACATCAGATATATCACGCTTAACATCAGCAATATCAGCTTTAGTCGCTACATCAGCAACCTCATGTGATTTGCGTACAACAAGCGAAATAGCCTTAGCTTGCTGACTAGTAAGCCCAGCAGTTTGAAGCTCTTCTGATGCCTGTAGTGTATCAAATGCAACCTGCCCCATAGTAATAATCCTCCCATATTCAGGTAAGTATAACGGGTTTAGGGTTCCATCTGCAAAATCTTTCACGTTAATACCTTAATTCGTTTCATTACGGAGAAATATTTTTATGTCTAAAATTACCAAAACTGAATTAATGACGTTTAAAACTGATAATTTGGGTGTCGAGTTACAAGGAACCCTTTATCAAGGCAAACCAGTATTCTTTGCCGTAGAACTTGCTAAAGCACTTGGATATGCCGACCCGCATGATGCTCTGAATAATCACTGTAAGTCATTGATTAAACTTAATTCCGGTGAAACAACGGAATTGAATTTAGGCTTTTACCCTAAAGGAATCATACTTGCGCCAGAATCCGATCTCTACCGTCTGATACTAAAAAGCAAACTCCCCTCTGCTGAACGTGTTCAGGATTGGGTATGTGAAGAGGTGTTACCGGCCTTACGTCAACACGGAAGCTATAGTATTAAAAAGCATCACAAAGACGAAGGCAGCGGATTACCTGAATTTCGTAAAGCAAAGGCGATAGAAATTCAGGCAAAAGCCATACAAATTCAAATGGAAAATGTGAAGAAGATATTTGAATGGGC
This sequence comes from Arsenophonus sp. ENCA, assembly GCF_002287155.1. Lineage (NCBI taxonomy): Bacteria > Pseudomonadati > Pseudomonadota > Gammaproteobacteria > Enterobacterales > Morganellaceae > Arsenophonus > Arsenophonus sp. ENCA. The sequence continues at coordinate 5,965 of NZ_NHNG01000420.1, read as the reverse complement.
AACCAACCTTTCCGATAACGCCAGACAAACCATTATAGCCGGACTGATTAACCCTATTGCGGGTAGTGAAGTGATCCCTTTACCGCTAATCGCCGAAAAACATTATACGGCCACAGAGATTGGTAAAATGTTTAATGTTTCCGCAAATAAGATTGGGCGGATCGCTAATGACAACAAAATGAAACACGAGTTTCGCACAGGCATATAAAATTCTAAAAATGGCTTAAAAGCAATGATTAATCTGCAAGTTACTAAAAAACATAAATTTTCTTAAATTACAATAAGTTGTATTTGATTTATAAGGTTTTGACTATTTATATATCATGCTGAATTAAACTTAAAAATAGAGCGTTTTTTTATTGGTGCGAAACTCGTGTGAAAGTTAAAGCGTATGGCGATACCTACCTCGATAAATCACCTTACAGTAACAAAGAGGTTGAGTCCTTTCGCTACAACGAGAAGGCAATTAAGAAATTCAGGGAAATTCTTGTCGCTGAACAGGAATCCGCAAAAAACGCACTCGTTTAAATCACTATTGACGAAAGAAGAAATCATGCGCTATAGTTTATTTGCATCTGCAAAATCAGATGCCGGGATTCGCATCTCGCCGTAACTAGAAAGGCGCATAGCACGCCTAAAGCGTGTTTTTTTATGCGTCAGTCTGCCATATCAAGAATCAATGGTGGGCTGGATGGGGGAGCCGTAAGGCTCGCCGGGTCCTTTCTAGCCGGTAATGCGAATTCCGTCCAGTTCACCGCCCGTTAGATTCGCATCTTAAGGTGGTGATTGTCCTAAACCTAGAAAGGAAATCATTACTATGAATACTTTAATTTTCCGCAATACTATTCTTGAAACTATTTCTCGTAATGGAGAAATCTGGTTTACTTCTGCTGAAATCGCAAAAGTTCTTCAGTACGCTAGTGCCAAGTCTGTAACTAATCTTTACAACCAAAATCAAGATGAATTTGCTGATCATATGTCTCAGGTCATCGATTCAGTGACCTCAGGAAATTACCGTAAAAGAACTCGTATATTCTCTCTACGTGGTGCACATCTGATCGCTATGTTCGCCAATACGCCAGTAGCAAAAGAATTCAGAAAATGGGTGCTGGATATTCTCGATAAGCAAACAGTTAATCAAACCCCTAACTATAATCACCCTAGATACCAGCCTAAAAAAGCCGCAGAGCGTTTTAGCCATTCGGATACTCGTAACCTGACGCATTTAGTCTGGTGTATGACGAATGGCTTCCGGTTTGAGCGTTCATGGAGTAATGCGGTGTGGCTGGCGTTGCGTGAAGTGACGGGCACGCCATCACCGGAGCGTTTTCAGGTAGCGCATATCCCCTTAATCGCTGACGAGTGCAGACGGATTTACTATATCACCGAGTCATTGCGCCAAATTATTAATAACGCAGAAAAACAGGTTATCAAACGACTTTTACGTAAGCGTGAGAATATCGATACCGTATTAGCGGAAATAAAACAACTTTTTGAACAATTTCACCATCAACAAATCGGGATAATCACCGCACGCACCGATCACTGGTACGAAGGTGAAATCGCCCACTTCGTAGAACGCCATTAATTAATCTTAACGCCCCTTTTTATAGGGGCAATCTTTCATCAATTTAAGTATTGAGAGATTTCTACATGCAAAATCTAATGAATGTACCAAATGTCCCCCTATCCGGCGGTGAAACGATTGACTCACAACAATTACTGCTAATGGTCAACGAAACACGAAAAGAACATGGCGAACCACCAATTAGAAACAACAAATTTATTGAAAAGGTTAAAGATGAACTCGAAGGAGAGACCTACACAAAAAGTGTAGGTCAAAAAAACGGCGCTGATATTGAAATTATCCAGATGACGCTTAAACAAGCGCTCCGCGTCGCTGCCCGTGAATCTAAAGCCGTTCGCCGTTCACTGATTGATAAACTGGAACAACAAAGCAAACCTAAATCACAGGCTGAACTTAATCTGGCTTACGCAATTGCACAAGTTGAGCAAGAGCGTCGCTTAAAAAGTATCGAACATCTGGTAGAGCAAGTCTCAGAAGAAATCGAACACATCAAGCAAGGCACAATACCCGCGGGTTTCCAAGGCTATAGCTATTTGAAAACAAAATATGGCTTGAGCGATGCCAAATGTCGCCAGTTAGTGATGGCATGGAATGTGCCTTATAAAAAAGTGCCCCATGTTGTACCCGGTGGCCAAATTACCCAAATGTCGGTGGTTGATGAAGCAGCCTTTAGAAGTGCACTGGATAATATGATGCTTGAGTCTGAAAAACGCGGCAGTCAGTGGTATCACCCTAAAATGGGCCGTTTTTCCGTGACCGCCTGATAAGGATGGATTATGCAAAACTTGCTGTTTTGTGATTTAGAAACCTATAGCGATATTCCGATTAGGTGTGGCACACATCGCTATGCTGAAAATGCAGAAATATTACTTTTTGCGTATGCGTACAATCACACCCCTGTCAAGATCTGGGATGTGGCGCAAGATAAAATAATGCCCACAGATTTAAAAGCCTATCTTGATGACCCTGCGATTTTAACTGTCTGGCACAATGGCGGTATGTTTGATACGGTAATTTTAAAACACGTGTTAAATATTGACTTACCGTTATCCCGTGTTCACGACACGTTTGTGCAAGCACTAGCACATGGCTTACCCGGTGCCCTAGGTTCGCTTTGCGATATTTTCAACGTCAATAGCGATAAAGCCAAATATAAAGAAGGTAAAGCCCTTATCTCTTTATTTTGCAAACCGCGCCCTAAAAACAGCAAAATACAACGCGCCACAGCGTTAACCCATGCAGAGGAATGGCAATGTTTTAAACAATACTCGGGTTCAGATATTTTAGCCATGCGCGAGATTTATCAGCATTTGCCCCGCTGGAATATGAATTTTGACGAAACAACGTTATGGCAGTTAGACCAAAAAATTAATCGCCGTGGGATGTGTATGGACGTTGAGTTGGCGAAAAGCGCCTTGACCGCGGTTGAAAACGAGCAAAAACGGTTATCAACCGTCACCCGACAATTAACAGATAATGCTGTGCAAACCGCAACACAACGTGATGCCCTGTTACAACATATCGTTTCGGCATTTGGCATCACGTTACCGGATATGCAAGCCAGCACGCTACAGCGACGCGTTAATGACCCTGATATTCCACCTGCTTTACGCGAACTGTTGTCAGTCCGTTTGCAATCGTGCACAACCAGCACCAGTAAATATAAGGCACTGTTAAAATCGGTAAGCGCAGATGGACGACTTCGAGGAACCAAACAGTTTTGTGGCGCCTCACGCACTGGACGCTGGGCGGGGCGGATTTTTCAACCGGATAATCTCCCCAGACCCACGCTTGACCAAAAGACCCTTGATAACGGTATTGAGGCGTTAAAAGCCGGTTGCGCCGAGCTTATTTGTGATGACATTATGCAACTGACCAGTTCTGCGCTTAGAGGATGTATTATCGCCCCTCAGGGTAAGAAGCTGGTTATTTCCGATTTATCGAATATTGAAGGCCGCATGCTGGCATGGCTGGCGGGCGAAAACTGGAAAGTCAACGCTTTTAGCGAGTTTGATAACGGCAAAGGCAATGACCTCTATAAACTCGCTTATGCGCGCGCGTTTAATCTTTTACCTAAAAACGTCACCAAAGACCAACGACAAATCGGTAAGGTGATGGAGTTGGGCTTAGGCTATGGCGGTGGGGTTGCGGCATTTTTGACATTCGCCCTCGCCTACGGTCTGGATTTAGATGAACTGGCGGAAGCCGCATTGCCTAACATACCGCCTAGCGTTAAGCGAGAGGCAATAAGCTGGTATCAAAAATCCGTTGAAACGGATAAGACTTATGGACTGAGCGAAAAAGTCTTTGTTACCTGTGATTCCCTTAAGCGCATGTGGCGCAACGCCCATCCACAAACCGTATCATTCTGGTACGACATTGAAGAGGCAGTAAAACAGGCCATTCAGTCACCAGGGATAGTGTTTAAGTGCCGTAAACTTAGCGTTCGTCGCGATAAAGGCTGGCTCAGAATTTGTTTACCATCAGGTCGTAGTCTTTGCTACCCTTCTGCGCGAATAGAGAATGGACAAATCACCTACATGGGGACTAATCCCTACAGCCGTAAATGGGAACGGTTAAAAACCTACGGGGGAAAAATTACTGAAAATATATGTCAGAGCACTGCACGGGATGTCCTGGCGTATAACATGCCGTCTATTGAAAAGGCCGGTTATGAGATTGTCTTAACCGTCCATGATGAGATTATCAGCGAAGCGCCCGACACACCACAATTCTCAGCCGAGGGGTTAAGTAAGCTGTTAAGTCTTAACCCTGACTGGGCTTTTGATTTACCGCTTAGTGCAGCGGGCTTTGAGACTTATCGCTATCGCAAGGAATAAAATAACACACAGGATAAAATAAACATCATGGCCTTTAGAAAAAACGACAGCCCATTATATTTCAAGGCAGCACAGGATGCAGTTCACCTTGAGCAGTCAGGGCAATACCATGAAGCCGCCCGCGCATGGTCACAGGCAAACCGACTGGCACGTAATCGCGATAATCGGATCTGGAGTGAGAACCGCGCCGATTTTTGCCTTATGCAAATTAAGTGGGAACATATAAAAAGGATGTATTCATGCGATTAGTCAGGGAAGACAGCATCGAAAAACATTTGGTGCGTGAAGTGCAAAAAATCGGCGGTATTGCCTATAAATTTGTTTCACCTGGGCGACGAGGCGTGCCTGACCGATTAGTCGCGCTGCCCAATGGCAAGATTATTTTTGTGGAATGCAAAGCACCGGGCGAAAAGCCCACTCCCTACCAATTACGCGAACACGCACGGCTTTTTGCCCTAGGCCATCAGGTCATCGTACTGGACAGTCAGGATCTAAGCAGTATCCTAACCGTTGCGGGCTGAGAACCTTAAAAGCAATTTATCTTCTTGATTTCCCTTATTTAAGCCCCTGCGGGTTACAGAACACTTTTCACACTATCAATTTAACTTATTGACGAAAGAAGAAATTATGCGCTATAGTTTATTTGCATCTGATAAATCAGATGTCGGGATTGATACCCTGGTAATAGTCAAAGGCGCATAGCACGCCGTAAGCGTGTTTTTTTATGCGTCAGTCTACCATATCAAGAATCAATGGTGGGCTGGATAGGGGAGCCGTAAGGCTCGCCGGAGACCTCCTTTGACACCGGTAGTATCAACCCTGTTCAGTTCACCGCCAATATGAGATTGATACCTCTTTGGTGGTGATTGTCCTAAAATTCAAAGGAAATCATTACTATGACTAATCTAGTTTTCCGTAATACTGTTCTTGAAACTATTTCCCGTAATGGCGAAATCTGGTTTACTTCTGCTGAAATCGCAAGAGCTTTACAATACAAGAAAATTGATGCTATCACCCAGATTTATGCACGTAATTTGGACGAGTTTACATCTCAGATGTCAATGACACTCAATTTGAGGGTCAATGGAATAAACAATAGCTTACGTGAGAAAGTGGTACGAATTTTCTCTCTAAGAGGTGCACACCTAATCGCTATGTTCGCCAATACGCCAGTAGCAAAAGAGTTTAGAAAATGGGTGCTGGATATCCTCGATAAGCAAACAGTTAATCAAACCACTAACGCGAAACCTCAACCCCAACCGAAAGCCGTAGAGCGTTTTAGCCATTCAGACACCCGTAACCTGACGCATTTAGTCTGGTGTATGACTAACGTAGGACTTACGCAAATAGCATAATAATTGTAGGCTTTTTGAGCTGCTGACAAAGATAATCATCGAGCAATCCTCGCTTAATACGATAAAGCGTTTTGCCTGTACTTCGAGCAATTTGAGCTAATCGGGTCCAGACTAAAAAAGCACATGCAATATGATTGCGTTGTATCCGAGCATTGCGACATTGGCATTTTTCGAGTCCAGTG
>NZ_NHNG01000387.1:0-7705 GCF_002287155.1 Arsenophonus sp. ENCA | reverse complement strand
AACGATTATCTCGTAACAGCCGCTCTTTGTTGATCATTTCAAACCTTTATTCTCTAAGTTAAACCTCTTTTTATTCTCAATAGCGTGACAAAAAATGCAAGTCTCTATTCAGCAACTAGTTTAATGTGAAAGGCGTGTTTTACAACCTCAAACATTGCTACCAACAGCAAAAGAACTGGCACTGATGGTTGTCCGTGCCGAGGAAGAGAAAGAAAAGTTATTACTGGAAAATAAAAGTCTCTCAACCGAAAACGATTGTCTTAAAAATCTCTTCAAAGAAGGCATGACCCCTACCCAATTTAGCAAAATGCTTAACGGGGTAAACAGTCAACAGATAAATCATTTTCTGGCAGGACTTAAATGGCTCTATAACGAAAGTAAGTCCGGTAACAATTTACGCTGGCGTGTTGCCGCTACCGCTCGGGATAAATATTTAACCGAAAAACAAAACGAAATAAGCCCACATGGTGCGAATAGTTTCATTAGTTATCGCCCTGTTTTACTTAGAAAAGGCGCACAGCGACTCTATGACCAGTATTTGGCTGACAAACTCCCTATGAAAAAGAACTGGAACGGATTACATACCCATGACAAAACTATCCAGATTGTCGCCTGAACAAAAGACAATCGCTAAAACCTTCACCCCTCGCCCTTACCAAAATCTCATTATCAATCACCTACTCGATATAAAACGCTCAAATGTCTGGGCGGGAATGGGAATGGGTAAAACAGCAGCAACCCTGACGGCATTAGAAAATCTCTATCTTGCAGGCAGTGAAACCAAGTCCACCTTGGTGTTAGCCCCTTTACGGGTAGCCCAATCCACCTGGCCGGATGAAGCGCTTAAATGGAACCACCTCCATAATATCGAGGTACAACCCATCATTGGCACCGCCAAAGCGCGTATGGCAGCACTCAAAAATACCCATGCCAGCGTATTTACTATCAATTATGACAATCTCGTCTGGCTGGTTGATGTCCTTGAGGACAGTTGGCCTTTTGGCACGATTATTGCCGATGAGAGCACCCGGTTAAAATCATTCCGGCTACGCAAAGGCGGTAAACGCACCGCAGCACTCGCGAAAATAGCGCATAAATCTGTTCATCGCTGGGTAAATCTGACCGGTACGCCTTCACCCAATGGCCTGATGGACTTATGGGGGCAAGCCTGGTTTGTAGACCAGGGCGAACGCTTAGGCAGAACGCATAATGCGTTTACGTCCCGCTGGTTTAATCGCATCCAGTTCCCCGGGCAACAATGGAGCAGGTTTGAGCCTTTGGGGTTTGCGCATCTACAAATTCAGTTAGCCCTTAGCGATGTCACGTTATCCCTTAATGCCGCCGACTGGTTCGATATCGAAGAGCCGATACACAACGTTATCAACGTTGAACTACCTGCAAAAGCGCGAGCACACTATCAGGCCATGGAAAAAGCACTGTTTCTTGAATTAGGTGATAGGGCTATCGAAGCGTTAAATGCCGCTGCCAAAACAATAAAATGTTTGCAAATTGCCAGTGGCGCTATCTATAGCGATGACAATCACAACTGGACAGCGATACACGATGCCAAAATCCAGGCACTGGAAAGTATTGTCAATGAAGCCGGAGGGATGCCAGTACTGGTTGCTTATCACTGGAAACATGACCTTGAGCGTTTATTAAAAGCGTTTCCAAAAGGCAAAATGTTAGACACTAACCCTCAAACCCTTACCGACTGGAATAATGGCAAAATCCCGTTACTTTTTGCTCACCCCGCAAGCTGTGGACACGGCTTAAATTTACAGGACGGCGGTAATATTCTGGTCTTTTTCTCCCACTGGTGGGACTTGGAGCAGTACCAGCAAATTATCGAACGTATCGGCCCTACGCGTCAAGCGCAAACCGGCCACAATCGCCCTGTCTTTATCCACCATATCGTCGCTAAAGATACACTCGATGAAGTGGTCATGGAAAGGCGCAATTCAAAACGGGCAATACAGGATTTATTACTGGAAACAATGAAAAGGGAATAAAAAAGACCAGCGCAATGCTGGCCAACACCAGGGAAAAAATTGTGAATAGCAAACACACAACCAACCAAATAACTATACAAGAAAAATAAAGAATTAACCTTAAATTTACAAATATTTATATATTAAAATCAAATATTTATCATTAGCATTACCATTCTTATTAATAACGGAGAACTCACCATGTGGATTTTAACCTTAGCCATGTACACCAGCCCTTACGCGTCAAATGACTTTGCAAGTATCAATACTCAGGAGTTTGACACTGAAAATATGTGTCAATTCGCTGCTAAACAGTTTGAGCAGGAATTTGAAACATTCACGGATATCAACGCCAAAGCGATTTGCGTTAAGAAGTGAGCTAATTTTACAGAGGTTCAACCATGAAACTTAACATCATCAAATTATTAATTACCACATTATTGTTTATTAGTGCAGCATTTGCTTTCGAACTGATAGTTGGACATCTTGCGCACGCTGATACCGTCATTGACCCACAAATCAGATTTAAACGTGGCAAATTAAGCGATATTCATTTAGGCGGACAAGAGCTACTGGTTATTGGCATCATGCTAGTCCCTGCACTCATTGTCTATTTGGGGGTATTTCTCGATACATTGAGGAAGTAGTCTAAAAGCGAATAATCATTATCCCACCTGAATCTATCCCACTCAAATTAGTAATACCAACATTAAAGAAAATCAGTTTATAAAGGTTTTAATATCATGAAAAACGAAAATGATGTAATAAGCGATACCGATCTCATATCGCTAACCGGATATAAAATTCCATCTAAACAATGCGAAATTTTACGTGAAGCGGGGATTTTTTTTATAATTCGCCGCGATGGTCGCCCACGTACAACATGGGCGCATTTTAACACCCCTATGAAACAAAGAAGTGCAATAAATATTTCTAAAAATATCGAACCTAATTTTGGAGCCTTAGATTAATGGGACGAAAACGTAAGAATAGTGCCGACAATTGGCTACCCCCACGGGTTAGCAGAGGTAAATCTGCTTTTGAATTCAGACCCAGATCAGGAGGAACGGTAAGACTCTGTAGCTTTAATGCGACTCCAGCTCAAGTTTGGGCAGCGTATGAAGCCTATAATAGTAATCGCAGTAATGAATCTCTTTTTGAGGGACTTATTGAGCGATTTTTTACATCGGGTGATTTTATGGAATTAGCTTCTGAAACCCAAAAAGATTATAGAAAATACTCTCAAAAAGTTATTGCTGTCTTTGGAAAAGTAAACTCTGATGATATTAAACCCGAGCATATTAGACGATATATGGATAAGAGGGGTTCACGAGTTTCGCACAGGCATATAAAATTCTAAAAATGGCTTAAAAGCAATGATTAATCTGCAAGTTACTAAAAAACATAAATTTTCTTAAATTACAATAAGTTGTATTTGATTTATAAGGTTTTGACTATTTATATATCATGCTGAATTAAACTTAAAAATAGAGCGTTTTTTTATTGGTGCGAAACTCGTGGGGTTTAAAGAGCCGGACACAAGCTAATCGAGAAAAAGCTTTTATATCACGGGTTTTTCGATTCGGTTATGAACGGGGATTAGTGAAAGGTAATCCATGCAAAGGTGTCCGTCAATTTAAAGAATCGGCTCGTACACGATATGTAACCCATGCTGAATATAATGCAGTTTACAAAATAGCCCCGACAATAGTTCAGATCGCAATGGAGTTAGCGTATCTTTGCTGTGCTCGTCAAGCCGATATTCTTTCATTAAAGAAAAGTCAATTACTGGAGGAAGGAATATTAATTCAGCAAAGTAAAACTGGGGTTTCACAAATTAAAGCATGGTCACCAAGACTAGAGAATATTATAGCACTGTCTAAGAAATTACCATTAAACGAAGGAATGAGCAGTATATATGTACTGCATCAGTCTTCAGGCTCTCGATATACGCGAGATGGTTTTAATACTAGATGGATGAAAGCGAAAAAAGAGGCAAAGGAAAAATATCCAGAGCTGGATTTGGATTTTACCTTTCATGATTTAAAAGCCAAAGGTATTTCAGATTTAGAAGGAAATTTATACGAAAAACAATCAATATCAGGCCATAAAAATGTCGGGCAAACCGCAAGATACGATAGAAGAATTAAAGTTGTCCCTGTAGTAGATCGGCAGCAAAATGACAAAAATATTACGAAATGATATTACGAAAAACGACTTTAGGGCTAAAAAACCAGCACCAAGTATCTCACTTTTTACCGTTTAACTTATTGATAAACAATGGAAAATTTCATGGTGCCCAGGGCGGGACTTGAACCCGCACAGCCTTAGGGCCGAGGGATTTTAAATCCCTTGTGTCTACCGATTTCACCACCTGGGCTAAATTCTGTAGGCGCGTCCCGGAGTCGAACCGAGGTAGACGGATTTGCAATCCGCTGCATGGCCACTCTGCCAACGCGCCCTACTCAATCTAGCTTATATGTAGGGCTAATATTGGAGCGGGAAACGAGACTCGAACTCGCGACCCCGACCTTGGCAAGGTCGTGCTCTACCAGCTGAGCTATTCCCGCATTCTCACAATACTTAGTTAGTTTGTTAAACCCAGCATCGTTTGATGCGCTGCATTCTACTTGTTTCCTGTATTGAGTCAATACTATTATTAATTAATTCGGTTCGTTCGCTGATTTTTCAATCATTTCGATCAAGCTTCATTCAAATTCTTCCAGGCGCCAGATAAATATTGAAACATAGACCAAAACGTTAAAATAGCCGCAAAATAAAGTAATACGATAGCAATTACCTCAATTTGGATATTAGGATGCCACAGTAATCCAACTAATGAGAGCATCTGGGCGGCTGTTTTAAATTTTCCAATCCAAGATACAGCTACACAACTACGTTTTCCTACCTCAGCCATCCATTCCCGTAATGAGGAAATAATGATTTCACGCGCTATCATAGTCACTGTCGGTAATGTAACCCACCAAGTATGATAATATTCGGTCACCAATACTAATGCCGTTACTACCATAATTTTATCAGCGACCGGATCTAAAAATGCACCAAATCTGGTTGTTTGCTGCCACAATCTGGCAAGAAAACCATCAAACCAATCAGTTAACGCAGCAATGACAAAAAGAAACGCACAAACAAAAGGCGCCCAGTGAAAAGGAAAATAAAAAAATAATACAAAAAACGGAATCAATATGATACGAAAAAGTGTTAACCAAGTTGGAATATTTAATTGCATCATGCTCTATAATTGTCTGGCCAAAATAAAATATATATACAATTCCACTACGCTTATTGCTTTAACGCATTATAAATTTTTTCTGCTAGTGCATATGAAATCGTTGGCACTTTTGCGATTTCATCAAGACTCGCATTACGTAAAGCTTGTAAGCCCCCCATATATTTAAGTAGCATCTGCCGACGTTTAGGGCCGACCCCTTCAATGGACTCTAAGGTGCTGGTATTTCTAACTTTCGCCCTACGCTGACGATGTCCTGTAATCGCGTGATTATGTGATTCATCACGAATATTTTGTATTAAGTGTAGCGCTGGTGAATCAGGCGGTAATGAAAGACCTTCTCCATCAGGTTTAAAAAACAATGTTTCTAAGCCGGCTTTGCGATCATGTCCTTTAGCTACCCCTATCAATTTGGGTAGCGTAATGTCCCAGCCAACATTTAATGCCTGGAATACACCGATTGCTTGAGCCAGTTGTCCCTTGCCACCATCAATAAAAATAACATCCGGTACTTTATTTTCATCTACATGTTTACCATAACGTCTCGTTAAAACCTGATACATAGCAGCATAGTCATCACCAGGCGTAATATCAATTATATTATAACGACGATATTCAGAACGTAAGGGCCCATTACTATCAAAAACAACACAAGATGCTACAGTTTGCTGCCCCGATGTATGACTAATGTCAAAACATTCCATGCGATAAATTTTTTCTAGTCCTAGCAAGTCAGCTAATGCCTCTATTCTTTGGTGAATAGTTGATTGTTGTGCAACTTTGGTGGTCAATGCTGTCGCTGCATTAGTACGAGCCAGTTTTAAATATTTAGCTTTTATACCTCGCGGTTTCACTTGAATGTTAATTTTACGTCCCGCTATTTTAGTCAATAAATTAGCAAATAGCGCTTTTTCCGGTAATAAAAAATCCAATAATATTTCTGCCGGTAAAGAGCGAATTTCACTACCCTGTAAATAAAATTGACCTAAAAATGTTTGCACAACTTCACTTAATTGCGTGTTTGCTGGGATCTTTGGATAATAACTACGGCTACCAAGTACTTTCCCTTGGCGAATAAAGAGCACCTGAACACAAGCAATACCTAAGTGATAAGCAACGCTAATTACATCTAGATCTTGCGTATTACCAGTGATAAATTGTTGCTCTGTAACCGCTCTAACGGCTTGTATTTGATCGCGATAACGCGCTGCACTTTCAAATTTAAGAGCTTGACTGGCCTGCTCCATATTTTGGATTAATTGATTAAGAACTTGCTGATCTTTACCCGATAAGAATAAACGAACATATTCTACTTGTTGATGATATTCTTCATCAGCAACCAGCCCCTTAACACAGGGCCCAAGACAGCGATTAATTTGATATTGGAGGCATGGTCTGGATCGGTTGCGATAGACGCTGTCTTCACAATGACGCAATGGAAATAACTTTTGTAATAAAGCCAGCGTTTCTCTGACAGCATGAACACTTGGAAATGGGCCAAAATAGTCACCCTTTGCCTTCATAGCACCACGATGCATAGCCAAACGTGGATGTTTATCCGCACTTAAAAAAATATAAGGATAGGATTTATCATCCCTTAACAGAACATTATAACAAGGCTGATAAAGTTTAATATAGTTATGTTCAAGTAATAAAGCCTCGGTTTCTGTATGTGTTACAGTAATGTCAATCTGAGCAATATTTTTAACAAGTTGTTCGGTTTTACGGCTCGTTACTTGCCCTCTAAAATAACTCGCTAACCGTTTTTTTAAATCCTTAGCTTTGCCGGCATAAATAACCACCCCAGATGTATCGTACATACGATATACACCTGGTTGATTGGTTACTGTCTGCAAAAACACTTTCGGTTCAAATAGTTCAGGCACTATAATAAAAACTCTCTGTTTGAATCAATCCATTCGTTATAGCTATATGAGTTAATTCTACATCACTACGCACTTTTAGTTTACTAAACATTCTATATCTATAGCTATTTATTGTTTTTGTGTTTAAGTTGAGCTGTTTTGCTATTTCGCCAACCGGTATACCACGCGTCACCATAAGCATAATTTGTAATTCACGATCAGATAACAGGTTTAAAGGATTGCGCATTTCTGTATCTAATGTCGGGTAGCAAGAGCGTATTTCTGCGCTCCCGCCCCCTAAGAACGCAGCGTGCAACTTTCACTGCACTGCGCTCAAGCCTCTCAAAGCCTCCATTACGTCAGCCGGTCAGTACCTAAATTTATGGAAGTGACGTTTTGCAAAATACTCATCCCATTCAGGATCAAATGGATTCGCTTTCTGCTGAATTCTGATATGCCGACGGATCTTTGTATCGCTGGCATTGACCAGTTTTATCAATCCGGTTGCGGCATTCTCATCACATGCAGCAAATACCCAATGGCGATGACCTACCTGTTTAAAGTATTTGTCCTTAATCCATTGCACACGTTTTTTGGGA